>DASVOT010000278.1:0-8558 GCA_036383235.1 Chryseosolibacter sp. | reverse complement strand
ACGCCCGTTCCTTTGTAGGCAAGGGCAAACTCGCTGAGATAAAAGACTACGTTTTCTCCCACAAAATCCGGAACATCATTTTCGACGAAGACCTTAGTCCCTCGCAGCTGCGAAACATCGAGCGCGAGCTTAATCCCAAAGACGCCGACGGTCTGGAAGTTAAGATCTACGACCGCAGCCTTCTGATCCTCGATATTTTCCTCTGGCGTGCGCAGACCGCGCAGGCGAAAACACAGGTGGAGCTGGCTCGCTACCAGTACCTGTTGCCGAGATTAACGCGCTTGTGGACACACCTTGAACGCCAGCGCGGAGGCACCGGCACACGCGGCGGCGCGGGGGAGCGCGAAATAGAAACCGACCGCCGCAATATCCGCTACCAGATCTCGCTGCTGAAGGAAAGACTGGAGAAGATTGAAAAACAGCGGGCCACCCAAAGAAAATCCAGGAGCAACATCGTACGCGTGGCGCTGGTCGGGTACACGAACGTGGGAAAATCCACGCTGATGAATGCGCTCTCCAAATCCGAGGTGCTGGTAGAAAACAAACTCTTCGCCACCGTAGACGCCACCGTGCGGAAAGTTTCGCTGGAAACTATCCCCTTTCTTCTCTCCGACACGGTAGGGTTCATCCGCAAACTGCCCCATCACTTGATTGAGTCGTTCAAGTCGACGCTCGATGAGGTGAGGGAAGCCGACATCCTCGTTCACGTGGTAGACCTGGCACATCCCTTCCATGACCATCAGATCCAGGTGGTGACCCGCACGCTTTCAGAGATCGGGGCGGCAAACATCCCCACGATCCTGGTGCTAAACAAGGTGGATGTTTACAGAACCCGGCATCCCGACGCGAACCTCGAGGAAATGAAGGGATACTACCGCGAACACGGCTTTGAGAACATTGTATTCATTTCCGCTACCACACGCGAGAACATGGACGTCTTCAAGAAGGTGTTGTACGAGGAGGTGAAGAAAAAACACTTGTCGATCTATCCGAATTATCTTCAGGAAGACCATCCTTCGTCCGAACGCGAAAGCACTTCCGCATCGTCGTAATCATTCGGTGCCAACCTGGTCGTGATCGTGTTTCCGGCCCGTAATCGGTGATGTGCCCTTAATGAGCGGAGACACCATTGAGCGAGACACCGGGCTGCGGGAGAAACAATATTTCGCTAATTCTTCGGTTGCCCGAAACCCGCCGACCCGTTTTCCAGTATACTCCATTCATTGAAACCCCATTTATGAAGCCGATTTACGCCGTCGCACTGCTGAGTGCCCTGACTTTAAGTAACTGCCACGAAGAAAACGTGAGCGTGAAGGAGACCAGACTTGATTACTATATCGAGTCGTTTGACGTGGACGGTCTTGGTTTCGACCCCCAGTTGAAGGTTGTATATGAATACGGCGAATCCGGACAGATTGACAAGTATACAGTCCTCGGTTACAACCCGACCACGGAAGCCATGGAGATGCAGCGCTATTTTGTTTTCTCCTACTCCGGCGCCAGGGTCGACCGTATAGCCGGGTATCTTTCGGGCGCAGACAGTCCCTATATTGAGGATACATACCAGTATCTGCCGAACGGCGACGTGTCCACCATCACGGAGGATAACCACGCGGCGGGCGTCAATTCCACAGCTACCTTCACGTATCTCGAAAATGCGACCGTCAAAGTATCGTATACCTTTTCCAACGGCGGCGCCTTTGACTACGAGTTTGTCTATTCCGGGGGAAACATATTAAGCGATACGACGACACGCGGATCGGAGTTGTGCAGTGATGGACAATACACCTACGATCAGCATCACAATCCATTCAGCGACCTGGGCTACGTGGATTACCTGCTCACCAATCTTTCTGTCAACAACCGGCTGACGGAAGACGTCAACTTTGTCGGTTGCGCGTTCCCCAGTCTGATACCTGAATCGTATACTTATGAATATAATGACCGGGGGTATCCGACGTCCGCTACAACTTTATATAAATCCGGCGACCCGGCGGCAAAATCCAGGAGGGAATTCTTTTATAAGCCTGTGTGAGGGAGCCCGGCCTTTGGAGTGATGATGGCGCTTCGGGGGCTGAATTGCGGGTCGAAACAAAAGGTTGACAGCGCCCGTAAAAACCAGATGCCAAAGTAAAGCATGGGGCCTGTGTCAGCCGGGTGATGGTTTGAGGCAATGCAATCGATTGTCCCTCTTTGTGCAGGGGAGGCTGGCGAAAGTAGGGGGAGCGGAAACGAAAGCCGGGAATCACCGAACCATTCAGAGCCGACAAGGGTTTACAGCCCATAAGCAGCCTTCTGACAGGCAGCAGGCGAATACGCGGCTTGCAAAACATTATTTATGCAAGTTTATAGAACACGACGCATCGATCTCTTATTTTTGCGACTTCAAATGAACCTTGCTGTCACATTTTTCCTGTTGCTGTCCCTTTTAGCGGGAAACGGTCGTGCCGCCGCGAAATCGCATAAGGTCAACCATACGTTCGCGACCGCCCTGGATATTCAGAAGCCGCGGGTGATTCCAAACCAGGTCTTCATAATCGATACGAATGACTTGCGTCATGAAAACCCTTATTTCATCAGTGTCGAAGATGTGAATGAGGAGAATATTATCAGAAAGCATGTCTTCCCCGCCGGCTATATTTTGGCTTTTTCCTACGAAATCATTTCGGGTCCTCCCGACACTTCATCTTCCGACAGTCTTTCTCCCTACAGGTATCTTCCCTGTACAGGCTCTTGTAAATACATCGAACAAAGGGTCTTGAGAATCTAGCCGGCGCTTCCGCCAGTTTCCGAAGGTGTTTTGCTCGCTGCCCCGCGCATGTGCAGCGCCACGTGTGCATGCCAGCCTTCGAGATTCACCTGGTTACTGTTGCGTTCTGTACTCCGCGAATTTCAGTTCCGCGACATCCCATGTTATCATCAATAGTTAAAACCATGAAAAGAATTGTAATTTTTTTTGGCTTGTGCGCCACCTTGTGCTATACAGGCTGCACGCCAAAAGAACAAGTGAAAGAGGAAACCGGTAAATATATGGTGACCACGCCTCTGAAAGTCGACACGCTTTTTGTAAAGGACTACGTTTCGCAAATACGGTCGGTCCGCAATATCGAGATCCGGGCGCAGGAAAAAGGATACCTGCAAAATATCTACGTTGACGAAGGTCAGTCTGTAAAAGCCGGCCAGCTGTTGTTCCGCATCATGCCGAAAATATACGAGGCGGAACTTTTGAAAGCGCAGGCGGAGGCCAGGGCCACGGAAATCGAGCTGGAAAATACGCAGGCCCTGTTCGATAAAAACGTGGTCTCGAAAAACGAGCTGGCAATGGCGCAGGCCAAATTAGAGCAGGCTAAAGCTGAAGTGTCGCTGGCGAAGCTTCATCTTTCCTTCACGGAGATCCGGGCTCCCTTTCCGGGAACGATCGACCGGATCCCGAAAAAGCTGGGAAGCCTTATTGACGAAGGCGAGTTATTAACGAGTCTTTCAGACAACAGCCAGGTATTTGCCTACTTCAATGTATCCGAGCCCGAGTATCTCGATTATAAAGCCGGCGCTAAGAATACGGGTGTCCATAATAAAGTGAACCTGCTGCTGGCGAACAACCAGCTCCTGCCGTACGGCGGCGTTGTGGAGACTATCGAAAGCGAATTTGACAGCGAGACCGGAAACATCGCGTTCAGGGCGAAGTTTCCGAATCCGGACGGACTTTTGAAACATGGCGAAACAGGCAAAGTTCGAATGACCGTTCCGCTCCACGATGCTTTGATCATTCCGCAGAAAGCGACGTATGAAATCCAGGACAAGCTTTATGTTTTCGTGGTTGATAAAAAGAACGTGGTTCGGTCAAGGAACATCGCCGTCAGCAACGAAATGCCTGACTTGTATGTCGTGGCAAGCGGACTTTCGGAAAACGACAAGATCCTGCTTGAAGGGGTGCAGAAAGTGAAGGATGACGACGAGATCGAATCCCAGTTTGTAGCTCCCAAGGATGTTATTTCACACCTGAAACTGTACGCAGAGTAGTGCCCCATACCTAAAAAAACAGCCAATGTTCGACAAGTTTATACACAGGCCCGTCCTGTCTATTGTTATATCGCTCATCATTGTCCTTTTGGGGATCCTGGCCATGACCCATCTGCCCGTCACGCAGTTCCCCTCCATTTCACCTCCCAAGGTCAACGTGGTGGCGGAGTATCCGGGCGCCAACGGCGAGTTGATGACGAAAGCGGTGCTCATACCCTTGGAAAGGGCGATCAACGGAATACCCGGATTGAAATATATGGCCTCTGACGCCGGTAACGACGGTGAGGCCGAGATTCAGGTGGTATTCAACCTGGGAACCGATCCTAACATCGCCGCCGTAAACGTTCAGAATCACGTTGCGTCGGTGGTGAACAAACTGCCACCGCTTGTCGTGCGCGAAGGCGTGAAGATCACCCGCGAGGAATCCAACATGCTCATGTACATCAACCTGTTCAGCAAAGATCCGACGATGGATCAGAAGTTCCTTTTCAACTTCGCCGACATCAACATCCTGTCCGAACTGAAACGGGTAAATGGCGTGGGTGAAGCCGACATTCTCGGCAACCGCGAATACGCGATGCGCATCTGGCTCAAACCCGACCGCATGCTCGCCTATAAAATCTCGGCGGAGGAAGTAATGAAAGCCCTCGATGAGCAGAGCCTGGAAGCTTCGCCCGGCAAGACCGGCGAGAGTTCCGGTAAACGGTCGCAGGCGTTTGAGTACGTATTGAAATATCCCGGAAGGTTCAGCGACAAGGAGGGATACGAGAATATCATTTTGCGGTCGAGTCCTGACGGCGAAATACTACGCCTGAAAGACGTTGCCTCCGTCGAATTCGGCAGCTCGATGTACGATATTTATTCCACCCTTAACGGACGGCCCTCAGCCGCCATCGTTCTCAAGCAGTCGTACGGAAGCAATGCAAGACAGGTCATCGAAAATGTCAAAGCAAAGCTGAAGGAAATCAAGGCCTCCTCCTTTCCGAAAGAGCTGGATTACGAGATCAGCTACGATGTGTCCACGTTCCTCGACGCCTCTATTGAAAAAGTGGTTCACACGCTCGTGGAAGCCTTTATCCTCGTGGGGTTGGTGGTGTACCTGTTCCTGGGAGACTGGCGATCCACGCTGATCCCCGCGATCGCAGTGCCGGTATCCCTCATCGGCACGTTCGTCTTTATGCAGACCTTTGGCATCACCATAAACCTGATCACCTTATTCGCCCTGGTGCTGGCCATCGGGATTGTGGTAGACAATGCGATCGTTGTCATTGAAGCCGTTCATGCCAAAATGGAAACCCGGCATCTTTCGCCGCTCAAGGCCACGAAGGAAGCGATGCACGAGATCAGCGGAGCGATTATCGCCATTACGCTTGTGATGGCCTCCGTATTCATACCCGTGGCTTTCATGTCTGGTCCCGCGGGGATCTTTTACCGCCAGTTTTCCATCACCATGTCAACGTCTATCATCCTGTCGGGTGTGGTGGCGCTGACGCTCACGCCTGCGCTATGCGCACTCTTGCTGAAGAACACACATGGCCAGGCTAAAAAGAAGACACTCCTAAATAAGATGGTGTCGGGTTTTAATAACTGGTTCAACCGGCTCTCGCAAAAATACCGAAACCTGCTCCGCTTGATCGTTAACCGCAGGGTCATTACCTGGAGCACGCTGGTGGTATTCTGCGTCTTTACGTGGATACTCAATAACAGTCTCCCTTCCGGCTTCATCCCGAATGAAGATCAGGGGATGTTTTATGCAGTGATCCAGACTCCTCCGGGATCGTCTCTTGAACGAACGAACCAGGTTGCGGAAAAGCTGCAGAAGATCGCTGAAGGGATCGAGGATGTGCAGTCTGTCTCCTCACTGGCCGGATACGAGATCCTCACCGAGGGGACGGGCGCAAACTCCGGAACCTGCCTGATCAACCTGAAAAGCTGGTCTGAACGCAAACATTCCGTGCAGGAGGTGATCGCCGACCTGGAGGAACGATCCAGGGAAATTACCGGCGCCACGATCGAATTCTTCCAACCCCCCGCCGTGCCGGGATACGGAGCCGCCGGCGGGTTTGAGTTGCGGCTGCTGGATAAGATCGGAACCGGCGACTACAAGAAAATGGAGACCGTAAGCAGGGAGTTTGTGGAGGCCCTGAACAAACGTCCCGAATTATCATCGGTGTTCACGTTCTACAGCGCGAGCTTCCCGCAATACATGTTGAAGATCGACAACGACATCGCCCAGCAGAAGGGCGTGACGATCGAAAATGCAATGAGCACGTTATCCACCCTCATCGGAAGCAATTACGAAACGAGCTTTATCAAATATGGCCGCCAATACAAAGTGATGGTGCAGGCGCTGCCGGAATACCGCGCATTGCCGCAAGATATTTTGAAGCTGTACGTGAAGAACGACCGCGACGAGATGGTGCCGTACTCGGCGTTCATGAAAATGGAAAAGGTGTACGGCTTGTCGGAGATCACCCGGCACAATATGTACAATGCGTCTGAAATAAGCGGCGCGGCCGCGCCCGGCTACAGCAGCGGTTCCGCGATCGATGCTATTTCGGAAGTGGCGAAAGCAACGTTGCCGAGGGGATTTGGCGTCGATTGGGCCGGCATCTCGGCAGACGAAGTTGCGCGCGGCAATGAAGCTGTGTACATCTTCCTCATCTGCCTTGGATTCGTATACCTCATCCTGGCAGCGCAGTATGAAAGCTTCATCCTTCCGCTGGTGGTCATATTATCCCTTCCGGCGGGTGTATTCGGATCTTTTTTCCTGTTGAAACTGCTGGGCCTGGAGAATAATATTTATGCGCAGGTTGCCCTCGTCATGCTGGTGGGCCTCCTGGGCAAGAATGCCGTGCTGATCGTGGAGTTTGCAGTCCAACGGCATCGCTCCGGCGAGTCGGTGCTACGAGCGGCCATAGAAGGATCGGTGACAAGGTTTCGCCCCATTCTCATGACGTCGTTTGCCTTTATCGCGGGATTGATACCCCTGGTCCTCGCCTCCGGGCCGGGCGCGATAGGAAATCGCACGATCGGGTCCGCGGCGGCGGGGGGTATGATATTCGGGACAATCTTTGGAGTCATTCTGGTACCCGGACTGTATTACACGTTCGCCAAAATCTCCGAAGTACATGTGCTTGTCAAGAATGAGGAGGAGAATCCGTTAACGGAAGAAATTGATCACCACGTCGAAAAAGTAAATTATTGAGCACTATGTTTAAAGTGAAGCGATACATTCCTGCCTTGCTGAGTCTGGCGCTGGCAGGCTGCGCGGTGCCGGCGATCGTTCAAAGGAATGAAAACAAATCGGTCCCCCCTTCCTATGACGATCGCACCGATACAACACGGATGTTAACTGTCCAATGGAGGAGTTTTTTCACCGATCCGAACCTGGTCGCCCTGATTGACACAGCGCTGAACAACAACCAGGAACTCAAGATCACGTTGCAGGAAATCCAGATTGCCAACAACGACATCCTGTACAGACAGGGTCCGTTGCTTCCAAGAGTGGTCGCGAGGCTCGGCGCTGGCGTCGAAAAGGTCGGGCGGTACACCAGCCAGGGTGCCGGAGATGCCACTACGGAGATCCGGCCGGGAGAGGAAGTCCCCGACCCGTTGATGGATTACACCGCGGCGGCGTATGCCAACTGGGAGATTGACATCTGGAAAAAGTTGCACAACGCCAAGAAGGCGGCGATCAACCGTTACCTGTCGACCGTTGAAGGCAGGAATTTTGTGCTGACCAACCTGATCGCCGAGGTCGCGGCTTCGTACTACGAATTGCTGGCCCTTGATAACCAGCTGGAAATTGTGAGGCAAAATATCCGGCTCCAGGAAAATGCGCTTGCAGTTATAAAAACTCAGAAAGAGGCCGCACGAGTGACCGAGCTTGCCGTTCAAAAATTTCAGGCCGAGGTGCTGAATTCCCAAAGCCTGGAGTTCGACTTCATTCAACGGATCAAGGAAACGGAGAACAGGATCAACTTCCTGCTGGCCAGGTATCCGCAGCCGATACCGAGAGACAAGAACGCGTTCCTGACGTTAGTGCCCTCCCTCGTCAATGCCGGAGTTCCGTCGCAGCTGCTGGCCAATCGCCCCGATATCAAACAGGCCGAAATGGATCTGGCTGCGGCAAAACTGGATGTGAAGGTGGCGCGTGCTGAATTTTATCCGTCCCTTGAAATTACCGGCGCCGTGGGCTTCCAGGCCTTCAAGCCAACTTACCTGGTGAGATTTCCGGAGTCGCTTCTTTACTCGCTCGCGGGTGACCTGGCGGGGCCGTTGATCAACCGGAAGGCGATCAAGGCGGAGTTTTACAATGCCAACGCCAGGCAACTGCAGGCGATGTATAATTACGAGCGCAGCATCCTGAATGCCTACCTCGAGGTATCGACGCAGCTTTCAAAGATCGATAATCTTGAAAGGAGCTACGACCTGAAGTCAAAAGAAGTGGATGCGCTGACCCGGTCTATCGAAATTTCGAATACGCTTTTCACTTCCGCGCGGGCGGACTACCGTGAAGTTTTGATGACTCAGCG
>DASVOT010000277.1:0-4762 GCA_036383235.1 Chryseosolibacter sp. | reverse complement strand
TTTTGTGCCATGTTAAATAGAATTTAGGTTTATAGTTGATGTTAGTTGGTAAAAGTAGTTAAAGAGCGTTAAAAATCCTGTTTTTAATAAGAACTGCAAAATAAATCTTCAAATTCTTTACAGGAAGGTACACCGCGGGATGCCCCTTGAATCAAAAATCACCGGCATCTCAAACACCTTTTTATTAAAGATTGACACCTCCGCCGCCCTGCGCATCCTTAGGCACTGTCCGCAATCCAAACCCTTCCCGCAACACACCCGCGGTGGGCGCTTGACTCATTCTTCTTTTCAAAGAACCTTCTCCCGGTACCCCTCCCGCCTTCCCCGGCCGGGCCGAATCAACCGTTTTCCATAGCTCGGTTCTGCTAGTCTTTTGCCAGCAGGTTCCGGTTTCTGAACCAGGTCACCACCACCGGAATGGCTGAAACCAGGATCATCCCGACAACGATAAGCTCAAGGTAAGACGTTATGTTCGGGAAAATCCTGCCGAGGAAATGCCCCGCGAGAACCATGGTAACAATCCAAATGGTCGCCCCAAGAAAATTAAAAATCAGGAATTTAGGGAGATCAATCTTGGCCATTCCGGCGAGAATTGTCACAAACGTCCTGACCACGGGTAAAAAGCGGCCCAGAATAAATGCCATCATCCCATGCTTCTGGTAAAAAGCCTGGGTCACGTCTATATACTTCTTTTTAAAAAAGAAACTGTCCTTGCGGTGAAGCAGATACGAGCCAGCCCATCTGCCGGTGATATATCCAGCCAGCGATCCGCTCACGGCGGCAATGACGAGGAAAACGATCAGGAGCGAGACATGCATGTCAAGATACTTGGTGTCAGCCAGGAGACCGGCGACAAATAATAAAGAATCGCCGGGGAGAAAAAATCCAAAGAAAAGTCCGGTTTCAGCAAATATGATCAGCAACACCAAGCCCAGCCCGCCGTATTGAATTATGTTTTCCGGATTAAATGTGTCCAGAAAGGCGAGTATATTCATGAACTGCAGCTCAAACATTCAAATCGGGTTAAAATTGAAATTGTTGCTATAAAAGATTACGCCATGGTCAGCAACCCGTATTTGCTTCCGGGGGGATGCCTTTTCTTCGTCATTTCCACAAAAAAGGGAAGGAAGATTTCTTCAACATCGGGATATCCGGGCAAATCTTTTACACAAAAGTGGGCAAGGTAGCCGAAAATTGCTATAACAGATGTGACCGCAGTCTAATATTTTATTACCGGGCAATTTGATGTGTCCCCGGGCATAAACTGACAATTCCAGCGACTGCCACACGCCGGCACAGCGCATCCTGCAGCCATCATCGGTGACATTACTTCGACTTTTTTCCACGAGGGCGCGGAACACCGATGCGGGCGAGCAGCCGCAAATCTGTACATTTTTGTTATTTTTACCTTAAAATACCCTTACCGGGTAGCTATGAGAAAAACTTTTTTTGTACTCTTTCCTGTGTTGCTGGCCTTCCAGACCGGTCTTTTTGCGCAGGACGAAGATGAGAAAACGGCGGTCACGTTTGAGCAGATGTATGACGAGCCCTACGCCGTCAACAAGCTCTTCATTGCTTTTCAGCCGGTATACGGTGAATTGTTTGTCACCAATGTGAACGCCGGTTTCGGAATGGACGCCCGGTATTATTTCCAGGACAAGGCGGATTTCTATGCGCACTTCCGGAAGACCTACAGCCGCAAATTCTTCGACCTCAGCCGTGACCTGGCTCTCGATAACAGCAGGCTGGATAATCACGCCGAAGTGTTTAACTATTTTGAGCTGGGCGCTACCTGGCATATCAGGGACTTCGAGTCCCCTTCAAAGACGAAAATGGTCCTCTACAAAAACAGCTACAAGGGCAATCGCTGGGCGTCGCGTGTGCCACTCAGCACCGAAGTTCCATGCAAGGTCAGGAAGATCTATGGCGCGCGACTTGGCGGAATTCTGTGGGACAGCTCGACCGATCTCACACGCGCGCTCGGCGAACAGGGTCTTACGAATGCGGATCTCAAGGATGGCGAAGGCAACGGGCTACCGATGACATACAACAACGGCGTACAGGATCAACCCTTAAACCTGTACTCGAACATCGCTGCGAAGAATGTATATCTCGGGGGATCCGTTTCCTGGATCAGGAACATAGCGGTCAGCTTTGACAAATATGAGGCGGGTGTGGATGACCTGATGCTTACAGCCTTTCTCGACGTGATCTATGCACCCGATGTGGCCGTCGATGATATTGTCTATACAGAGACAGATCCAAACTCCGCCGTAGCCGGCACGCGTACGTACTCGGTCAGCCCGGTGAAGCTTCAACCGTTCGGCGCAAGAGCCGGGATCGACGGCAGGTTTAACCGCTCGCTCAGCTGGTCGTATGGCGGCGAGATCGGCTATCGCCCGGGTATCCGGGGCAGGTCATTCTACGCATTGATCAAGATCAGTTTCCCGGTGTTTGGATCGAACCTCGACAACAAAGTTGAGTCATTCGAAAAGTAACGCCTGTACCAACCGTTGAACTCCTGTGACCTGCGATATCCTTATCAAAAATATCAGAGGGCTCGTACAGGTCCGGCCTGCATCCACCCGGCTGGTGCGCGGTGCCGCGATGGCGGAGCTCCCCGTACTTTTCAATGCATGGCTCGGCATTACAGATGGCCTGATAAGCGGATTCGGAGACATGGAAAGCATTCAGCCCTTTTCCGCCGGGCAGGTCATTGACGCGACCGGCCGGTATGTTTTTCCTTCTTTCGTCGACTCCCATACCCACCTCGTTTTTGCCGACAGCCGGGAAGAGGAGTTTGTCATGAAGCTCAAAGGTCTTTCTTACCAGGACATCGCCTCGAAAGGCGGAGGTATCCTGAATTCGGCAAAAAAACTACAGCGACTTTCCGAAGACGAGCTTTTGCGCAGGACGCTGCCCCGGGTGGAAGAAATTATCCGCACCGGTACGGGAGCTGTCGAAATAAAAAGCGGCTACGGCCTGACTCCGGAAGACGAGTTGAAAATGTTGCGCGTGGCCCGTCGGATCGGGCGCGAAACTCCCCTCACCGTGAAGACGACTTTTCTCGGAGCGCACGCCGTTCCTCCCGGAACGACAAGGCAGGACTACGTGCGCCTGGTGGTTGAAGAGATGATCCCTGCCGTCGCGGAGGAAAAAGTCGCTGATTACATCGATGTTTTTTGCGAGCAGGGCTTCTTTACTCCCGATGATACCGAACTCATTCTGCAAACGGGCCTGGCGCATGGACTAAAGGGACGCGTGCATGCGAATCAGTTGTCGCGGTCAGGGGGGGTGCAGGCAGGGGTCAAGGCGGGCGCGTTGAGTGTCGATCACCTTGAAAATGTGGGAGAGGAAGAGATCGCGGCTTTGCTCACTAGCGCGACGATGCCCACCGCCCTTCCCGGCGCTGCTTTTTTTCTGGGACTTCCTTTTCCGCCGGCGCGTAAAATGCTGAAAGCGGGACTGCCCATCGCCATTGCCTCCGATTATAATCCGGGCAGCGCTCCAAGCGGGAACATGCCCCTGGTGGTTGCCCTCGCCTGTATCGGGATGAAGCTGACCCCTGAGGAAGCGATCAATGCGGCCACCATCAACACCGCCTATGCCCTGGAGATCTGCAATAGTCACGGTTCTATAACGGAAGGGAAGACCGCGAATGTGTTTATCACCAGGCCAATGCCTTCGATCGCTTACCTGCCTTATTCTTTCGGGAGCAACCTTATTGAAACGGTGATCTTGAAAGGGGTGGTCCGCTAGGTGTTCGCGGAAGCCTGCTTAGTGAGAGAACACCGGCAGCCGTGAATTTTTGCGGATGAACAGGGGCAGGAACCCGTATGCTTCCATACTTGGTATCGGGCCGGCTACTATTTTCTATATTTGACGCTTGTTTGCGCTAACCTACAGCTATGCTCCCGGTAGAGAGAATTAAATCCGCCATTCGTGATATTGAAGGATATCCCAAGCCTGGGATCGTATTTAAAGATATAACGCCCCTGCTGGCGGATGCAGGACTGGTCAGGGAGATTGTTGCATTCATGGCGGCGCGATATCGCCATGAGAAAATCGATGCGGTGGCAGCGATCGAAGCGCGGGGATTTATTTTCGGATCCATCCTCGCCTATGAGCTGGGTTGCAGTTTCATTCCTTTGCGAAAAGCGGGCAAATTGCCTTTTGAGTCCCGCAGGCAGCGCTACGAACTTGAATATGGGACGGCAGAGATTGAGATACACACGGATGCGGTGTGGCCGGGGCGAAGGGTATTGATACACGACGACCTCCTGGCTACTGGCGGAACAGCATGTGCGGCGGGGCATCTTATCCGGAGTTTCGGCGGCGAACTGGCCGGTTTCTGTTTTTTGATCAACCTGGGTTTCCTGGAGGGCGCAAAAAATATTACCGGACAGTTTGGTATGACCCCGGATTTTCTGATAAAGTATTAACTTTATTGCGCCTTCGTTCTTTTGACGATATGTCCGATTTTTCGTTAACTCCCATGTTTCCTCTGACGCTGCTACCCCTGCCGGGGGAGCTCGTTCCCCTTCATATATTTGAGCCGCGTTACAAGCAGTTGCTAACCGACCTGGAAAACATGGACATCAGTTTCGGGATTTTTCTCAATCACACCTGCAACGTGAAAAAGATCGGGGCGCTCATGAAGCTGGAAAGTGTTATCAAAAGATATCCGGCCGGCGAATCCGACATCGTCCTTCGCTGCATTGACATTTTTACGATGGGAAAACTTTACCGCAACTATAAAAGC
>DASVOT010000276.1:0-2292 GCA_036383235.1 Chryseosolibacter sp. | reverse complement strand
TTTGTCGAGCACCTCCTTTGCCTGCTGCAGGTGCTTGCGCGCTTCCTTTAAGGCGTTGTACTTGACGACGATCTTCTCCAGGTCGCGATATTCCTTGCTGAGCTGAGAATACTTCTTCATATCCCGAACCGTTTCGGGCTGCGCCAGCAGTTGACCTACTTCTTCAAATCTCAGCCGGATATCTTCGAGTTTTTCAGTCATATGTTAATGGATCGACAAAGTTAGTGATTTACGCGGGAGGTATGAAGGCCAATTTCCCAAATTAAACAACGGGCGCAGGTGTCCGGTTCAGCCGCCATCACCGGTTTGAATATCCGTCGGGAGTTGTACCATTCAAGACATATTTTTGCCATTTTGCAGGCGCGGGCTTCAAAATTCTTTTCTGACCTATGAAATTACCGGCGATCATTGTGCTCCTGCTTCTCTTCAGCTGCGGTGGTTCTCTTTCAGATGAGCAGCGCAGGCAGATGCGCGAGAAAATGGAGTTGAACAAAATTGTTCGCGTTACCGAAGCGGAGATTACAGAGGCCGCCTTTGCAAAAGGCCGAAAAATTATGGATTCGCTGGACAGTCTGAAAAGTGATTCAACCAGATTGAAAGCTTATCTGAGGGCAAATGCCACGCGGATCCATTATATTCAACCTGGAAGGTCAAACGCCCGGGCGCTGGAGCAGCAACTGGTCGAAGCGTATCTTGCCGATGAATCGGGCGCCATGCCGGATAACGTTCAGGAAAAGCGGGATGCGCGCGGCAACTACGATTCGCTGCTGTATACGAAACCGGTTACAAAGAAATTACCGGATGGAAGCGAGCGCCTCGATGGAATCTGGAATGTCTGGCTTTCAAAAAAGGAACTGGTTCTGGAAATCGGGAAGCACAAAGAGTACTAATTGTGCGGTTTCGACCGGCCCGTTCCCAAAGAAAGGTTCTGACGGAAAGAAAATAACCAAACTGTGCTCATGAAGAAAATATCTGCTCTCTGTGCCTTGCTGATTGCATTCCCGATGTCTCTGTTCGCCCAGGGGAGTGATCAGCCCGACACGCTTATCCTCTCGCGGATCCGGAAGCAGGGGATCGACAATTCCCAGGTGATGGAGATCCTCAGCATGCTGACGGATGTCAATGGTCCGCGCCTGACAAATTCACCCGGATTCAAGAGGGCGGCGGAATATGCGCGGACGAAACTTCAATCATGGGAAGTGGAGAACGTACACTTCGATTATTGGGATCAGGTGTTCGGCAGAGGCTGGGAGCTAAAGAGATTCAGCCTCTCGAACACCGCGCCGACCTGGTGGCCCGTCATCGCCTATCCCCGTGCATGGAGCCCGGGGGTGAAGGGGACCATACGCGCAGACGCAGTTTATCTCGATGTTGAAAAAGAGTCCGATCTCGCGGCTTATAAAGGGAAATTAAAGGGCAAGATTGTCCTGTTCAGCGAGCCTGCCACCGTTACGCCCTCCTACAGTCCGGATGCCACGCGCCTGACCGATTCGACGTTGCAGGTGATGGCTGAAGCAAAAGCATCTCCCCCTTATCGCCGGCGATACAGCCCGCCAACGGACGAGCAGAAGCTCGAGTATTTGAAGTGGGAATTGTGCCAGAAGGAAGGGGCAGCCGCGGTCGTAGAGGTCAGCTCCAGGCTGGAAGATGATGGCACACTTGAGGTGAGCCAGGCAACGGTTCCCTACCCGCCGGATGTGCCGTACGCAAAAAGAATTCCCGCATGGAGCGCTGACGCTCCGAAAATCCTGCCGCAGATCGTCGTGAACGCGGAGCATTATAATCGCATGGTCAGGGAATTGGAAAAACATGTACCCGTCGCGTTAGAACTGGTCCTCGAAACGGAATTCACTCCCGCGGAACGGGGATTCAACATCATCGGAGAAATACCCGGCACAGACTTGAAGGATGAAGTCGTGATGATCGGCGCACATTTTGATTCCTGGCACAGCGCGAATGGCACAACCGATAACGCTGCCGGTTCCGCCGTCATGCTTGAGACGATGCGTATCCTGAAGGCATTGGGGGTGCATCCGAGGCGAACCATTCGAATCGCGCTGTGGGGCGGTGAGGAAGAGGGCCTTATCGGTTCCCGTTCCTACGTGATGCGCACACTTGGCGTCTCGCAGGACGACCGTTATCCGTATGATTCCGTCCAGCTCACCGCCGCAGGCGAGAAATTTTCCGTCTACTTCAACATGGACAACGGGACGGGAAAATATCGCGGGGTGTATTTGCAGGGGAATGAGAATGTGATGCCGGTCTTCCGCGAGTGGTTAAAACCGATTGCCG
>DASVOT010000275.1:0-3676 GCA_036383235.1 Chryseosolibacter sp. | reverse complement strand
ATTTTGGAGTCTATCGACTGGAGTTTTACAAGTGCTTCGAGTTTCTGTGAAATTGATTGATTTTCCATTATTTACAAGTAACTTATTGGATTCGTGACCGTTCTTGAAAAATTGATCGCAAAAGTAGGAAATTTTTTTGTTAAAACCTCTCCTATTAATTCGCGGGTAAAGGCCTCGCTCTCATAATGCCCGATATCGGCGATAATGATCTGGTCTTCGGCATCAAAGAATTCGTGGTATTTGAAATCGGCAGAAATGTAGACCTGCGAACCAGCCTTTCGGGCTTCCGGGAGTAGAAAACTGCCGGAGCCACCACAAACCGCGACTTTCTTTACTGGCTGATCGATCAAACGGGTATGACGGATTATTTTTAAATCCATACTTTGTTTTAAACGTTTCAGGAATTCGGATGGTTCCTCGGGCCGTTCGAGCTCTCCGACCATTCCCGCTCCGACTTCCTGGTTGGCATTGCTGAGGGCAGTGAGGTAATAGGCCATCTCTTCATACGGATGGGCTTTCTTCAAAGCCGCCAGTACCTTTCCCTGTAAATAGGCGGGAAAAATAACCTCGATGCGCGTCTCGGCAACCACCTCCTGGACATTCGGCGTCCCGATGGCAGGCCTGGCCTTGTCGTTGGGCTTGAAGGTGCCCTGCCCATCGACGCTGAAACTGCAATTTTCATAATTCCCGATCTGACCTGCCCCCGCGGCGTAAAGGGCGTCAAGCACCCGGCCGGTCTGCTCTTTTGGAACAAACGTAACAAGTTTGGTCAGCACCTGGGTCCTGGGCGAAAGGATACGCGTGTTCACCAGCCCGATCTTCTCGCAGATCTTTTTGTTCACTCCCGTGTGCACATTGTCGAGATTGGTGTGGATGGCATAGATGCTCACGCCTTTCCGCACTGCCTTGATCACCGTTCGCTCCACGTAGTTGCTTCCGGTCAACTTCTTCAGCCCTTTGAAGATGATGGGATGATGCGCGACAATGAGATTGCATCCTCGTTCAACAGCTTCGTCCACCACGGCCTCGGTACAGTCGAGCGTCACGAGAACCCCTGTCACTTCCTGCCCCGGCTCGCCTGTGAGCAGCCCTGAATTGTCGTATGATTCCTGATACTGCGGAGGTGCAAAAGCCTCCAGGCAGCTGGTAATATCGCTGACCTTTAAAACCATAGTGTGAATTACGTCGTAAGTTATAAGTTATCTGCGATAAGTTGTAAGTAAAGCGGTGCGTCCTCCCCCTGCCTTTATACCTTTTTCCTAATTTGCGACAGATGAAAGCCCTGACTCCTCTGCTGCTGCCTTTCGCCATCCTGTACGACGCGGTGACAAGTATCCGAAACCGCCTGTATGATGCCGGCGTGAAGCCATCGGTGAAGTTCGATGTGCCGGTAGTGGGAGTGGGCAACCTTGCCGTCGGCGGTACAGGAAAGACACCTATGGTGGAATACCTCATCCGGTTGCTTGGCACCGAATACCACATTGCCACGCTCAGTCGTGGATACGGGCGGAGAAGCAGAGGCTTTCGCGTCGCCACCGGGAAAGATGACGCGCTCACCATCGGGGATGAGCCTCTTCAGCTTTACAGGAAATTTAAGGACAGGGTGGTGGTGGCCGTTGGCGAGGAGCGCGCGTGGGCCATTCCGCAGATACTTGACCGGCACCCGGAGACAGACCTGATCCTGCTCGACGACGCCTTCCAGCACAGAAAGGTAAGGCCCGGATTCCAGATCCTGCTCACGGACTACCATAAGCTGTTTGTCAGCGATTATGTTCTTCCCGCGGGCAGGCTGCGCGAATCCAGGAAGGGGGCCGACCGGGCAGATGCCGTCGTGGTGACCAAGTGCCCGCCGCACATCACCGACGACGAGATGATCGCCATTGAAAGCTCCATCCGGAGGTACACAAGGAAAGCGGTCTTCTTCACAGGCATTTGCTATCGCAATATTCTGCCGTTAACGGAGGCGTCTCCCTACAAACCGGAAAAACTGATGCTCCTCTCCGGGATTGCCAATCCGAAGCCCTTGAAAGAGTACCTTGCCACCAACTTCGCGCTCGTGCGACATTTTTCTTTCCCCGATCACCATCCGTATACTGCAGCCGAGCTCGAAAGCATTTGCCAGGCAGCTGCCGGCGCGCAGGCGGCGGTCGTTACGACGGAGAAGGATATGGCCAGGATCGACAGCCAGGTGTTCCGCGCCCGCGGAGTAGCCCTTTATTATCTGCCCGTCGAGATCGAATTTTTGAAAAATGGAAAGGAATTTGATGAAATGGTGTTAAACGCGGTCAGATCTTATGGCAAATAAAAAAAAAGGACCTGATTGTCGTCACCGTTCCGATCCGCTTCTATTTTTGCGCGTGCGCTGCCGGAAAAGAATCGTATTACTGCTCGTCGTCCTGTTCCATTCGTTTGGTGTCCGCGCCCAGATCATGCCGCAGGCGGAAAGGAGAGGCTCCAGGGTGATCGACGACACCACCAAACAGATCTACGGACCCAATACCTCCCGGTATTATTACGAGAGCGAGGTTTTCTATAACCGGGAAGTCCATCACCCGATCGACACGCTCATCCGGAATTTTCACCGCAATGCGTCCTATGTGCAGCGGCACAACAACCTGTACCAGGACCTCGGGAATATCGGCACGGCTATCCGTCCTGTCTATTATCAGACACCGGAAAACATTGGTGCCGACCTGGGATTTCATTCCTACGATCTGTATTGGGATACGGAGAAGATCCGGTATTTCGACACCCATTCGCCTTATTCAAACATGGAGCTGATCCTGGGAGGGAAAGGCAGGTCGCTCACGCGCGCCACCTTCAGCAGGAATATCAATCCCCGTTGGAACTTCGGCTTCACCTACCGGGGATTGTTCATCGACAAGCAGGTGCAGCGAAAGGGCAAGGCCGACCGCATCACCCGCAGCAACTACTACGACGCGTACACCGCCTGGCAGAACAAAGACAGCACCTACCGGATGTTCGTCAATTTCAGGAGGGCGTATCATCGCGTGAACGAGTTCGGAGGGGTGCGGCTCGATCCGGAAGATTCGGCGTCCCTGACCGATTATTTCGACGTCAACGCCAAGCCGTGGCTGACAACCGCCTCCAGCGAGGACCTCCGGACGAATTTTCACCTGTATCACCAATACCGTATAGGCGGATGGTTGCAGCTCTACCATACCCTTGACCGGTACAAGCAGCACAACCGGTTCCTCGACGTACGCAATCCCGCGCAGGACGATTTCTTTGATTTCTCGCTGGCGCAGGACCAGGACAGCGTCAAGGATGCATCCACGATCAGGACCTTTCGCAACGAGGTGGGCATCAAAGGAACGTTGCTCAAGTTGTTTTACAACGGATATGTCGCCATCCGCCATTATCACATGAAGTACAACCATTTGCCGGCCGATACCCTGAACCTCCGCGTGCCTGCCACCAGCGGGGACGAGAAGTACCTGGGAGGTCGCATCCTGCTCGCGCTGGACTCCCTGCTTGAACTGAGAGGATGGGCGGAGGTGATGCAGCAGGGATCCAATTTCAACTACCGGATCGAGGGAACCCTGGAAAGCAAATGGTTCGAAGCGTCGTTAAAGCAGTTGCTGTACCAGCCGGGCTTCCTGATGCAAGGCTACCGGGGAAGCCATGATTACTGGGACTATAATTTTACCGACGT
>DASVOT010000274.1:0-14404 GCA_036383235.1 Chryseosolibacter sp. | reverse complement strand
CGACTTTTCACTGAAGCGGATCCTGAACGAGCACAAGGAAATCGATTCCCCGTACAACACTTACCGCTACCGTGGCTTGCCTCCCGGCCCCGTGAATATGCCCGAGATCTTTGCCATCGAAGCGGTCCTTGACTATACCAAAAGCGACTACCTCTATATGTGTGCAAAAGAAGATTTTTCGGGCAGCCATAATTTCACGGCCAGTTACCGGCAGCACATGAATAACGCCATCCGATACCAGCGCGCGCTCACAAGAGAAATGAAGATAGGCGCTCAAAAGAGACAACAGTAATGTATATTTCAGAAACTTCTTTGAGGGTCCGGTACAGCGAGACCGACCAGATGGGCTACGTTTATTACGGAAACTATGCCTCATACTACGAAGTGGCGCGGGTGGAAAGCCTCAGGCAGCTGGGCCTGACGTATCGTGAAATAGAAGAGATGGGAGTCATGATGCCTGTCCTGGAAAACCGGTCGAAGTATCTGGCGCCTGCCCGGTATGACGACCTGCTTCGCATCGTCACTACTTTGCGCGAGAAACCGGGAGTGCGCATCCGGTTCGAATACCAGATCTTCAACGCCGAAAATGTCCTGATACACCAGGGAGAGACGATACTCGTTTTTATAAATAAGCTCACGAACCGTCCTTGCCGGCAACCGCCGGCGATGGAAAAGGCGCTTGAGAGATTTTTTGAATGAAGTACAAACACAAGCGACTGATTCTTCAATGGCACCCCGCCCGGCTGATGCTGGCGTGGATGAAAAACATCCGGTTTGCCAAACACGAGGACGTGTCCCTCTACAGGATCGTCAGGCGGTTCCTCCACAATCTCCAGGATGACGATATCATGGATCGCGCGAACGGCGTGGCCTTCAACTTCATCCTGGCCATCTTTCCGGCCATCATTTTTCTCTTCACATTAATCCCCTACATCACCCGGTATTTTCCCGAAATAAACAGGCAAAGCATCATGGATTTTCTTCAGGGGCTGGCCGAGAGCGGTCTCATGCCCCCGACCATGATCGACGTGGCGTCGACGACTATACTCGACATCGTCAGCAATCAGCGCGGTGGTCTGCTCACCTTGGGCTTCCTGTTCGCCCTCATCCTGTCCACCAACGGAATGCTCGCACTCATGCGGGCGTTTAACGCTTGCTATAAAACAATCGAAAACCGCAGCGCCTTTAAAATGCGGCTGATTGCCACGGGGTTAACCATCAACATGACCATCGTCCTGTTTGTCACGATCATTCTGCTGGTGGTGGGACAGCTCGCAACGGAGTACCTGATGTCAAATGTCCAAAACATCATATCCTACAACCTGAGCAATTATGAAGTCAGCCTCATTTTTGTGCTCCGCTTCGTCATCATCTTCATCACGTTCTTCCTGGCCATTTCCACCATCTATTACTTCGGCCCTGCCATCCATTACAACTGGCGGTTCTTCTCGATCGGGTCGCTGATCGCAACGTTGTTGTGCCTGGCAGTCTCGTACGGCTTCTCGTATTACATCACCCATTTCGGCACGTACAATAAGGTGTATGGATCCATCGGCGTGCTGATTGCGCTCATGGTGTGGGTCCAGCTCATTACCGTCGTTCTGCTCGTGGGGTACGAGATCAACGCCAGCATCCACGACTCCATCCGGGCGGAGGCGCTCTGGAAGGCGCGGAAGTATAGAAAGGCCGAGGCGTAAGACCCGGGCCTGCGCGCAGCAGCGATTGTATCCTTCCCGGCTTTTTTCCGTTCCCGGATTTGTAAAGGAATCACAATCTTTAAATATTGCGCCCATGCAAGCTTTCAACTTTTCAACCCGATGAACGTTTCGCCGCGCGACATACAATCCAGGTTCCAGGCAATCTTCAAAAAAGAACCGCTGGTGGTAAGGGCTCCCGGCCGAATCAACCTCATCGGAGAACACACTGACTACAACGACGGCTTCGTCATGCCGGCGGCCATCGATAAGGAAATTTTTTTTGGCATCAGCGCCTCGAACGACGAACGGTCCGTTATCTACTCCATCAACTACGACCAGCGCTTCGAAGCCGATCTCAATGACCTGAAGCCGGTGGATGCGCCGCCCTGGGCCAACTATATGCTCGGTGTGTTGTTCCAGTTCAGGGAGCGCGGATACCCGGTCAAGCCTTTCTACTGTGTGTTCGGCGGGAACATTCCCCTGGGCGCGGGCATGTCTTCTTCCGCGGCGCTTGAATGCGGATTTGCCTTCGCCTTAAAAGACTTCAACCTGCTCAAGATCCCCGAGACGCAACTGATCACCATGGCGCAGTGGGCGGAACATCATTACGCGGGCGTGAACTGCGGTATCATGGACCAGTTCGCAAGCGTGATGGGAAAAGCGGGAAAGGTGCTCATACTCGATTGCCGGTCGCTCGAGTATCACTATGCGCCGCTCGACCTGCGTGAATACGGGATTATTCTTTGCGACACGAAAGTGAAACACTCCCTGGTGGATTCCGCGTACAATACGCGGAGAAAGGAATGCGAAACGGGTGTAAAAATCTTGCAACGACACGATCCGCGTGTGAGAAGCCTGCGCGACGTGACCAGGCAGATGCTCGACGATCACCGGGCGGAATTTCCGGGCAAGGTGTATGAGCGCTGTCAGTATGTAGTAGAGGAAATCGCGCGGGTGCAGCGCGCCGGCGCAGACCTGGACAGGGGCGATCTGAAGGCGTTCGGCCAAAAAATGTACGAGACGCACGAGGGACTGTCGAAATTATACGAAGTGAGTTGCGCCGAGCTGGATTTCCTCGTGGAGCAAGCGCGGCGGTATGAGGGTGTGGCCGGTGCCAGGATGATGGGAGGAGGATTCGGAGGCTGTACCATCAACATCGTCAGGAACGATTTCGCGGATACCTTCACGCGGGAAACGAGTTTGAAATACAAGGAGACTTTCACCATTGACATGCCCACCTATCGCGTCAGAACGGTGGACGGAGCGGGAAGAGTGCCGGAAACCGAATTGACCCTGCAGGCATAAGCCGGCGCAACGGATACCCCGAACGGGAAAGAATACTTCGGCCATTGAATAAATTTTTATATTTTGATCCGGAATTTCGCCGGTCATTCATTGGTATCGTGTGCGAGATTGTCTGCTAAAACATTCCTTATGCAAACCAGATCATTTGTTTTACCATTTCTTATCCTCTTCATTATGACAGGCTGCAATCCCCGGTCCGAAAACAAGTCACAGGAAAGCGTTGAGGCCGACGTATCGCCGAAAGGCATTTCATCCGCGCCTTTCGGTAAAATGGAAGACGGAACGACTGTCTCGCTGTTTACAATGAACAACGGCAGGGGAATGACGATGAAGGTGATGAACTACGGCGGGATCATTGTTTCGCTGATGGTGCCCGCAAAAGATGGCAAACCCATAGACGTCATCCTGGGATTTGATTCGCTCAGGGATTACATAGCCCACAATCCTTTCTTCGGCGCCCTCGTGGGCCGCTATGGGAACCGGATCGGGAAGGGAAGGTTCACGCTCGACGGAAAGGTCTATGAGCTGGTGAAGAACAACAATGGCAACCACCTCCACGGAGGCACCAGGGGCTTCGACAAAGTCTTCTGGAACATAGAAGAAATTCCGTCCACCGAAGGGGTGGCCATCAAGCTCTCTTACCTCAGCAAGGATATGGAAGAGGGATATCCCGGCAACCTTCGCGCAGAGGTGGTCTATACGCTCACCGACGACAACACCGTTAGATTCGAGTACAAGGCAACGACCGATAAAAAGACCGTTGTAAACCTGACGCAGCACACGTATTTCAACTTAAACGGAGGAAAGACCGACATTCTTTCGCATGAAGTTTCCCTCAATGCCGACCGGTTTGTTCCCGTAGACCAGACGTTGATTCCGACCGGGGAATTGAAATCCGTTGAAAATACTCCTTTTGATTTCAGAACCCCCTATGCCATCGGGGCGCGGATCAACGAGCAGGATCCGCAGCTTCAGTATGCCGGCGGATATGACCACTGCTGGGTAATTAACGGCCAGGGCATGAGGACCGCCGCAGTGGTTTTCGAGCCGGTGAGCGGCCTCGAAATGACCGTCGACACCACCGAGCCGGGCGTGCAGTTCTATACGGGTAACTTCCTCGATGGATCACTGACAGGGAAGAATAATGTCGTCTACAAAAAGCGCACTGGGTTTTGTCTGGAAACTGAACATTTTCCCGACTCGCCGAACCAGAAACAGTTTCCTTCCGTGGTTCTTGCTCCCGGGGAAACCTATTCGACCCAGACTTCTTACCATTTTGAATTGAGGTAACAGTTCAGGCGCCGCGGCCATGCCAACGCGCGTATCCTCCAACGCCCATCCAATATGATCCGATCATTCAGGACACATGCGCTCATTCCGTTCTTTATAATGCTTCTGGCGTTTAAGGAGGGCGATGGACCGGATGTTGTCCTTTTGGGGAGAGCAACGTTTACCAATCCGCTGCTCGAATCAGGCCCTGACCCCTGGGTCGTGCAAAAAGATGGCTGGTATTATGTCACACACACCACGGGCAAAGACCTCCGCCTCTACCGGGTCAGGGAAATGAGCGACCTCTCTCACGCCGAGATGAAAACGATCTGGACCCCGCCTTCAACGGGAATGAACTCAAAACAGATATGGGCACCGGAGATCCATTTCCTGGGAGGCAAATGGTATTGCTATTACGCTGCCGACGACGGGCGCAACGAGAACCACCGCATGTGGGTGCTGGAAAATAAATCAAGCGACCCGTTCGAAGGCACATGGACCGACAAGGGTGTGCTGCAACTTCCAGACGACGAATGGGCCATCGACGGCACGGCGTTCGAACACGGGGGACAGCTTTACTTCCTGTGGTCCGGTTGGCAGGGGGATGTGAACGGGAGGCAGGATATTTACATCACCTCGATGCTGAATCCCTGGACGCCCGCGAAGGAGCGCGTTCTTCTATCGAAGCCGGAATATGAATGGGAGATGAGAGGCGGCAATCCTGCGGTCAATGAAGCGCCAGAGTTTCTCCGGCATGGTGACAAGGTGTTCATCGTTTATTCTGCCAGCGGTTGCTGGACAGATGATTACGCCCTGGGTCTCCTTTCGGCGTCTGCGAATGCCGACCTTACCCTGCCGTCGTCATGGATCAAATCCCCGAAACCGGTCTTCGAAAAAAGTACTTCGTCCGGAGCGTATGGGCCGGGGCACAATAGTTTCTTTAAGTCACCCGATGGAACGGAAGACTGGATCCTTTACCACGCGAACCCCGGCCCCGGTCAGGGTTGTGGTGGTAAGCGCTCACCGCGAATGCAGAAATTCACATGGACGACCGACGGCTCCCCGAATTTTGGAATACCTGTGAAGGCTGGCGTCCCGCTGGAAGCCCCATCCGGAGAACGCGATTGACAGATCAATTAAGTTCTGGCAAAGACAAAGCTGAAAAAACACCGTTTGACAGTATCATTTTGAAAAAACGATCGCTATACACGCGCGATCCTTTAATCCGATCCTTATTTTTGCTTAATTGAAAAACACTAAACCTCTCGCAACTTATGAGGAGAATTTTATTGCCCTTCGCATTGTACTGTTATGTTTTTGTCGCCGACGCTCAAACCGCCGCGTGGCAGATCGTTAAAGGAAAGATCACAACTCCATGGGCCGAAAAGGTGGATCCGGCGCACGTCCTGCCCGAATATCCGCGGCCGCAGATGGTACGAGACACGTGGTTGAATCTGAACGGACTGTGGGACTACGCCATCCGGCCGCAAGGCAGCGACGCAAAGGCCGGATATGACGGGGCGATACTTGTTCCGTTCGCCGTGGAGTCCGCCCTATCAGGAATCGGTAAGACGGTAGGCAATGAAAATGTTCTGGTCTACCGGCGGACAGTTACTATTCCCAAAGAATTCCGAAACAAAAAAGTGCTTCTCCATTTTGGCGCCGTCGACTGGAAATGCGATGTATCGGTGAATGGCGTGGCAGCAGGATCGCATACAGGGGGCTACGATCCCTTTACGCTGGATATCAGCCCGGCGTTGAAAAAGTCCGGACCCCAGGAAATCATCGTCACTGTTCAGGATCCCACGGACGACGGACCGCAACCGAGAGGGAAGCAGGTGAAAAATCCGAGAGGGATCTGGTACACTTCGGTAACCGGTATCTGGCAAACGGTGTGGCTGGAGGCGGTTCCTCAAACTTATATTGAATCGCTGAAGCTCACTCCTGACATCGACCGGGAGTCGCTCTCGGTAGAGGCCTCCGTTAAAAACTTTCAGGCCGGCGACCGGCTTCGTGTTTCCGCCTGGGATGACGCTGCCAAGGTTTCCGAGCAGGAAGCGGATGGTAGTTCGCTTAACCTGTCAATCCCGAATACAAAGCTCTGGTCGCCATCCACTCCTTTCCTGTACGGGTTGCGGATCGCAGTCATCCGGAAAGGAAAAGTCATCGATGAAGTAAAGAGCTACTGCGGCATGCGCAAGATATCGATGGCAGCCGATCGCCATGGAATGCAGCGGATGTTGCTGAACAATGAACCGTTGTTTCAGTATGGACCACTGGATCAGGGCTGGTGGCCGGACGGGTTGTATACAGCGCCGACAGACGAGGCCCTCAGCTTCGACATACAAAAAACCAAAGACCTTGGATTTAACATGATACGGAAACATGTTAAAGTGGAACCCGCCCGCTGGTATTATCATTGCGACAGGCTGGGGATGCTCGTGTGGCAGGATATGCCCAGCGGGGATATGGGCAACCGGTGGGATTCGCGTCCCGGAATTATCGGTGTGGCTACTGAAAAGGAGCGATCCGCCGAGTCGGAACGAATATACAAGGACGAATGGAAGGCGCTGATGACTGCCAATATCAATTCACCTTCTATTGTGGTATGGGTACCCTTTAACGAGGCATGGGGGCAGTTTAAAACCGCCGAAATTGTTCAGTGGACGATGTCGTACGATCCATCCCGTCTCGTCAACGCTGCCAGCGGTGGAAATTTTTATTCGGTGGGGCACATCCTTGATCTTCACAATTATCCGGAGCCGGCGATGCCATCACCGGAGTTGTTCGGAGGTAAACAGGTGATCGTGCTGGGAGAATTTGGCGGTCTCGGCCTTCCGCTGGAAGGGCATACCTGGCAGGACAAGAACAACTGGGGATACCAGAGTTTTTCGTCGACGGAGGAGTTGCTGGTGAAATACGAAGACTTCATCAACCGGTTTCCGGCGTTGATCCGGAAAGGGCTCTCGGCAGCCATTTACACGCAGACCACCGACGTGGAGATAGAAACGAACGGATTAATGACCTATGACCGCAAAGTGGTCAAGATGCCGGAAGCGCGGCTGAAACAGCTGCACGAAAAACTGTACGACACTTCGCTGATGAAGTAGGCGCTTCCGTGTTTACTTTGTTTTGCACATAAAGTCCATTGCATGAAGAAATCGGCTTTCTTTTTACTGGGCCTTGTCATTTGTTTTCACCTGGTAAGCGCGCAGCGCTTTCCCTTCCGGGATTCGCTGATGCAATACCGCGAGCTGCCCGTTGGCGCCATTAAACCAAGGGGGTGGCTGCTCACCCAGCTCCAGGTCATGCGCGACGGGTCAACGGGACACCTGGACGAAATCCATGCAAAGCTGCGGGATGACAACGGCTGGCTCGGGTATACAGGCGATGGCTGGGAAGAGACACCTTATTGGCTCGACGGCGCCGTACCCCTTGCCTATCTTCTGGATGATCCGCAGCTGAAAGCGAAGGTGATGCGCTACATCAACTGGACGCTGAACAACCAGAGAGCATCCGGCTATTTCGGACCGATTACGAAACAGGAAAGGGAAAAGGGAATTGAGATCACACCCGACAATTGCGCGGCGGGCGAGGACTGGTGGCCGAAGATGATCATGTTGAAGGTGTTAAAACAGTATTTTGAAGCCACCAACGATCCGCGCGTAATTCCGTTCATGAAGCGTTACTTCGCCTATGAAGCCGCGGCGCTGAAAAACTGCCCGCTGGGAAAATGGACGGAGTGGGCGGTGGCGCGCGGCGCGGACAACACCATGCTCGTTCAGTGGCTCTATGCCAGGACCAAAGACAAATCACTCCTGGAGCTTGCGCGGCTCATCGAAGCGCAAACCTTTCAGTGGAGCGATTGGCTTGGCAACCGCGACTGGGTGATGTGGGCGGCCGCCAACCAGACCGACGAGCAGTGGATGCGGCGTCACGCGGTAAACGTGGGAATGGGCTTGAAATCTCCCGTCATCAACTACCAGCGAACCGGGGACAAGAAATACATCCAGGCGATCAAGACGGGCTGGCAGGATCTGATGGGTCTTCACGGTCTGCCTATGGGTATTTTTTCAGGCGATGAAGACCTTCACGGAAACGATCCCATTCAGGGAGTCGAGCTCTGTGCAATTGTCGAGTCCATGTTCTCGCTGGAAAAGATCATTTCTTTTACGGGCGATGTTCAATATATGGATGCGCTCGAGCGGATTGCCTTCAATGCGCTGCCCGCCCAGACGACGGATACCTACAATGAAAAGCAATATTTCCAGATCGCGAACCAGGTGCAGATCTCGCGCGGCGTTTTCGCGTTCTCCCTCCCGTTCGACCGCCAGATGAACAATGTGCTGGGGTTGCGCAGCGGATATACCTGCTGTACCTCCAATATGCACCAGGGGTGGACCAAGTTTGCCTGTCATCTGTGGTACGAAACACCTGACGATGGCCTGGCCGCGATCGCATACAGCCCGTGTCAGGTCACCGCGGAAGTGGGTGCGACGAAAGTGCCTGTTACGGTCACCGAAGTAACCAATTATCCCTTTGACGAGCAGATCGATTTTGATATCAGTGTCAAACAGGCTGTGCGTTTTCCGCTGAAGCTGCGCATACCGTCCTGGTGCCGCCAGGCCTCGGTCATGCTCAATGGGAAACAACTGCGCGAAGCCAGGGGCGGAGAGATCGTGAGCATTGAGAGGATTTGGGAGAACCTCGATAAGGTAACGCTGCGTTTGCCGATGGAAGTGATGACCTCCAGCTGGGGCAGAAACTCCAGGAGCATTGAGCGCGGGCCGCTCGTCTTTGCGCTGAAGATACCCGAGCGTTGGGAAAAAGGCATGCAGGAAAAGGAAGGCGATTACTACAGTGTGTATCCTGCCGGAGACTGGAACTACGGGCTCGTCAGAGATGTCGTCGATAATCCGGACCGGAACCTCGTGGTAAAAGTGAAACCACTTCCGAAGACCTTTCGATGGAACCTCGCGAGCGCTCCCATAGAGATCACCGGCCTGGCAAAGAAAATACCCGCGTGGAAGGCTGTCAACGGTGTGGCCTATCAGCCGGTAACGGATCGCACCGGTGTCTATAAGGGAGAGGTGGAAAAAGAAGCCACCACGATCACGCTTGTTCCGTACGGATTTACGAAAGTGAGGATCGTGGCGTTTCCGGTAGTTCCCTGATGGGCTGCCCCGCGCTAGCAATGCTTTATCTGTAATTTTAAGAAATATGCGGTACAACACGATTTTGAAATTCTATTGGGTCTTCTTATTGCTTGCCGTCGGCCAGGGATGCAGAAATCCCTCGCCCTCCGCTGAGCATGTCTCCGGAGGTACGCAGATCCGGGACGTCTGGTCGGAAGAGCAGGCGCATGAGTGGTATCAGCAGTGGGGATGGCTGCGGGGAGCGGATTTCATTCCCAGCAGCGCTATCAATCAGCTTGAAATGTGGCAGGCGGCGACGTTTGATACAGCGACTATCAATCGCGAGCTGGGGTGGGCGGAGAAGATCGGCATGAATTCCATGCGCGTATACCTTCACCACCTGGCGTGGGAGATCGATCCGGAAGGTTTCAAGGACAGGATGGATCAATATCTTACAATCGCCGACCGGCACAACATTTCGACCTTGTTCGTGATCTTCGACGACTGCTGGAATCCCACCTACCAGGCGGGAAAGCAACCAGATCCAAAACCCGGCATCCATAATTCGGGTTGGGTTCGCGATCCGGGAGACCTCCTGCAGTCAGACACCACCCTATTCATAACGCTCGAGAAATATGTTAAAGATGTTCTTACGCGTTTTAAAGACGACGACCGGATCGTGCTCTGGGATCTTTACAATGAACCGGGCAATTCCGGATATGGAAACAAATCTCTCCGTCTGCTGCAGAGAGTTTTTCAATGGGCACGGGAAGTAAACCCTTCGCAGCCTCTCTCATCGGGCGTCTGGGATAAAAACCTCCCGCTCCTGGGCCGGTATCAGCTTGAGCACTCCGACGTGATCACCTACCACAATTACAGTGACCGGGAAACACACCAGCAATGGATCGACAGCCTTCGCGCCACGAACCGGCCGCTGATCTGTACGGAGTACATGGCACGAACCCGAAACAGTCTGTTTAAAGACATCCTTCCCTTGCTGAAGGAAGAGAATATTGGCGCCTATAACTGGGGCCTGGTTGCAGGCAAGACGAATACGATTTACGCGTGGGACACCCCGATGCCGGACGGCAAGGAGCCACGTGTCTGGTTTCACGATATCTTCCGCAAAGACGGCACTCCTTATGATCCGGAAGAGATTGCTGTTATAAAGGAGATCACTAAGCTGGAGGAAGAGCCTGTACCCGACAAATAGCGTTAACGGAAGCACGGGGGCAGCCGGTGAATAATTCTTTTTCCAACTCCTTACCGATTGCCGCTTACTTGTATTTTCTTTGCGTGCGGCGCCGCCACGGCCGGCCTCTTTGCATGGATTTGAAGAACAAACAAAGAATTTTCCTCAGCGTATTCTTTTTTCTTTCCGGGTTTTGTTTCTCCTCGTGGGCTTCCCGCATTCCAACTATCAAGACGTCGTTCGGTTACAATGAAGCCGAATTGGGTACCGTGCTGCTGTTCATGCCCGTGAGCTCGCTGATTGGTCTTCCGCTCTCCGGTTGGCTGGTCTCGAAGTACGATAGCCGGGTTCCGCTGGCATGGGGTTTCCTGATGCTGTCGGTCGCTATTGCCTGCATTGGTTTTGCATCTACCACGGTATTACTGGTGGCGTCTATATCGGTTTTGTCGTTCAGTTTCCGCATTCTGAATATTTCGCTGAATACACAGGCGATCACTCTGCAAAGGCAATTTGAGAAAAAGATCAACGGCTCTTTTCACGGCCTTTGGAGCACGGGCGGGATTGCCGGCGTCGGATTCTGTACTTTCCTGGTAGGCTTCAACGTTTCGATAGGCATCCACCTGGCGATCGTGGGTGTTCTGACATTTGTCACCACGCTGTATGCGAGGCAATTCCTGTTAAAGAAAGACCGGGCGTCCAGCGGCAACCGCCTCGTCCTGGGAAAACCCGATCCCTACATCGTCTATCTGGGCCTCATCGTGTTCTTCGCGGCAATTTGCGAGGGAGGAATGTTCGACTGGAGTGGCGTTTATTTCAAGGAAGTCGTGAACGTGGAGATCTTCACCTGGGGTTATTTATTTTTTATGATCTGCATGGCGCTGTCGCGCTTTGCGTCTGATCACATTGTCGAGGCAATAGGAATGCAGAAGACGTATATCGTCAGCGCGTCTTTCGTCGTCGCTGGAATCTGCCTGGCGGTCCTCCTTCCTGGTTTCTGGACGTCGCTCATCGGTTTCTGCCTCGTCGGACTGGGAACCGCTTCCATTATCCCCATGACGTACACGCTGGCGGGATACTCCACGAAATACTCTCCGGGTATGGCGATCTCTCTCATTGCAACGTACAGCATCGTGGGAATGCTCGTCGGTCCGCCAATGATCGGCTATATCGCGCATGCGTTAAGTCTCCGATTGTCGTTTGTCACTTTTGCCTTGTCCGGCCTGATGCTGATGCCCATCTCCCAGCTGTTTTTCAGGTACGTTCAGAGAGCGGAATCCGTGCGCGCTCACTGATGGAATTCCACGCGTGGAGCAAAACGGCAGCACAGATCCGGCCGTCAAGAGCAAACTTTTTAGTACCTTTCCTGCAATGAACTAATTAAACCCTCTAGACTATGAAGTCCCTGATGCTGATCGTTTTTCTTTCCGGTGTTTTCGCGGAGGTTTATTCGCAGACACGCGAGATATACGTCAATCCAAATTTCAATGAGCTGGCGAAAGACCACCGAACGGTCGCCATTCTTCCGTTTAAGACCATTATGAAGCTGCGTCCAAAACAGATGGCGGAGATGACGCCCGAGCAGTTGGCTCAATTGCAGAAAGATGAAGGGCTTGCCGTGCAAAGCGCGCTGCAAACTTATTTTCTGAAGCGACAACAGCAGCACAACCTGAAGGTGTCTTTCCAGGATCTCAATACCACGAACGCGCTGCTCGCCAAGCATAACCTTGACCCGTCGCGCCTCGACCCGTACACGCCGAAGGAGCTGGCTGCGATGCTCGAGGTCGACGCGGTGATTACGGGGATCCTTTCAACGGAAAAGCCCATGTCGGAAGGGGCCTCCGCCGCCCTGGGCATACTCGTGGGCTTCTACGGCCCTACGAATTCCGGTAAATGCACGATCAATATCAACGATGGGGCTACTGGCGAATTACTGTGGAAGTACGAGAAGACACTTTCGCGAAGCCTGGGAAGCGACACAAACACGGTGATCAATACGATGATGCGAAAAGCATCGCGCCAGCTGCCGTATATCGACTAGCCTTGTTGTCTCATAAGGCTGGGCGGATCGTCTGAACCAACAGCCATGCCGTTGGTTCACCGCCGGCCGGATCAAAAGGATCAACCGCTATCCTGCACACTGACTGCCGGTGAACCGGCGGCAACGAGCGGTTTACGGATTTCTTACTGCCGCTTTGCCAATTATCATACCTCGCCCGATCACTTTCGGTGAAACAATTTTTTCGCCCGTCCATCGCCGAACCAGCCGTAACACGTCGACGAAAATTGTGGAATGTTTTGCGCGGCCGGGAGAATTTCGTTGCCGCGGAGGGACACTTAAAAAAATACATCGGCGGTACGTGTAAATCCCCGAAGCATGTGGTCGCTCGTCTTTTTAAGCAGGAGCGATTCACGAACTTCCTGTTTCTTGCAGCCGGATTCAAGAACGGATAATACCTGAAGCAGCCATAAGCGGCCCGTTCCTCCGACGAAGATTTTTAACCTGACCGATATGAAAACATAATAGCGACGCCGACTTACCCAGTCTATAGTATATCACCTTAAATCAATTTCCAACCACAACGCCGATTGCCTTCGAAGAGAAAGGATCTGCGCCAAAACATTTAGAGAAGGATGAAGTTCAATGTCATTTTAACCCTGGCCGTTGTGTTCGGCTTGTCATTTTCCACGTTAAAGGCCCAGCAAACTGCAAAGATCACATCGTCCGGTATCGGATTTCTTGAGTACCTGCCGGACGGATACAAGACCAACAACAACAACTACCCGATCGTCATATTCCTTCATGGCATCGGAGAGAAGGGCACCACGTCTCTTGACCCGGCGACGCTCCTGAGTTCAGTCTTGAAGGTGACCAACGCGGGCTTGCCGAAATATATCAAGAATGGCACGAAGTATCCTTTCTTAATGATCGCCCCCCAGTTGAAGAGTTCTTACAGCCTGTGGCCGGCCAGTTATGTGATGGATGTGCTGAACTACGTTAAAAATTATTTAAGGATAGACGAATCCAGGATTTACATTACCGGCCTCAGCCTCGGCGGATACGGAACCTGGACCACGCTGGCCGCGTACCCCGATGTATTTGCCGCGTCCGTGCCGATCGCGTCCGGCGGAAACGCGCTGAGCAAAGCCTGTGTGATCGCCTCCCGAAACATTCCCCTCTGGGCTTTTCATGGAACTGCCGATAACGTCGTTTCCTATACGGTGACCACCAAGATGATCGATGCCGTGAATGCCTGCACGCCGAAACCGAACCCGCTTGCAAAGTACACGCTGTTCTCAGGAATGGGCCACAATGTGTGGGACAAAACATATAATGAGACAAACGCCCTTAACTGGATGCTGAGCTTCAAGAAGGGAACCTCGACTAGCACCACCACCACGAACACTGCGCCGACCGTGAGCGCAGGAGCCGATAAGTCGATCACACTGCCGACAAGCGATGTATATATTCAGGGGACCGCTTCGGACGCTGACGGCTCGATCGCATCGTATAAATGGACAAAGATCTCGGGAGGAGCCGCCAGCCTGGGAGGCGCAACCACCGCCAAACTTCATGCTTATAGCCTCGTCGCCGGCACCTATGTGTTCCGGTTGACGGTTGCCGATGACAAGGGCGCTACAAAATACGATGATATGACGGTCACGGTTTTATCATCCACAACGAACGTTGCGCCGGTCGCCTACGCCGGCCCCGACAAGACCACTGCGTCGACCTCCATCACGATAAGCGGTTCCGGCACCGATAAGGACGGGAAAATCGTTTCCTACAAGTGGATCAAGTATTATGG
>DASVOT010000273.1:0-8992 GCA_036383235.1 Chryseosolibacter sp. | reverse complement strand
ATTCGTACGTTACTTTCTTTCTCGTCTTCCGGTACCAGTACTCCAAAGCTTCTCCGAGCTCTTCCAGCGAATTGGTATCGTTGATGGGCATAATGGACGAGCGGACATGATTCAGCGCCGAGTGCAGCGATACGGCGAGGTTGAACTTTACGCCGTCGTCCGCCATTTTTTTGATCATCTTGGCGATGCCGACTGTGGACACGGTAAGTCGCTTGGAGGCCATGTTCAAACCTTTTGGGGAAGTGATCTTCTCAATGGCCGCAACGACATTGCTGTAGTTCAGCAGCGGTTCACCCATTCCCATGAAGACGATGTTGGTCAGCGGCCGGCCGAAGAACAATTCGCATTGCTGCTGAATGGCCACCACCTGGTCGTAGATTTCATCAGGATTGAGGTTTCGCATCCTCTTGAGCCGGGCCGTCGCGCAAAAACGGCATGCCAGGCTGCAGCCTACTTGCGAGGAAACACAGGCGGTAATCCTCTTTTCCGCCGGGATCAGCACGGATTCGACGATCAAACCGTCGTGAAGGGTGACGGCATTTTTGATGGTGCCGTCCGCACTGCGCTGCATCCGGTCTACCCGGATGGAATTGATAACAAAATGATTGCTCAGCAGCTCACGGGTGGCCAGCGACAGATTGGTCATCTGGTCGAAATCCTTCGCGGATTTCCTCCAAAGCCATTCATAGACCTGCTGGGCACGGAAAGGTTTGTCGCCGTGATCAGCAAAAAAGGCTTTTAATTCCTCAAGAGATAGCTTCCGGATGTCTCTCCGGGCTGTTGTTTCAACCATAGAAACGCAAAGTTAACCAAACTACCGCAATCTGGTAGGACTAACAATTCCAGCCGGAAATCAATTTGCCCGCAGGTCTTTTATTTTTACAAAAAATTTCATCTCGCAAGGCCTGGAGGCATTCGACAGTACAAGGGAATCGGATGAGATCTTTTCAACAATGTAACTGTCGCTGATGGTCTGACTTTTTTTGTCCAGGATGAGGAGCATCTCGCCGTTATACTTGTAAAAAAATTTCTTCTGATTGGCCGACCGACCCGAGCTTAAGATGCGGGTTGACTCCTCGGCCGAGGCGTTGTCTCTGAAACTGACCACCTGGGCCTCTGCCACGGCGCGGCTGTGCATGTCGTCGCGCATTTGCTGCAGCGTATCCGCGTCTGCCGATATAGCTTCGTCCATGCAGTTGCTTTTTTTAACCAATTGCCATCTTCCTGTAATTCCTGAAGTCTGTGCGGAAACCGGAAGCTGGATAGCCATGGTAAAGGCAAGCAGCAAAAAGATCTTTGGGAGCTTCATGATTGCTTTTTTTAGATGAGAAAGATTTGCCGGGGTTCATCCGGATTTAGCCAGCGGATATCCTTCAATAAATATACCGAAAAAGTAAGAGAGGTTGAAATCGGTTTCCGCCCTTAATCCCTCTGTATTTACGAGCGTGAAAATATTAAAATGGCAGGTCAATGTTGTAAAACTCCTAAGATTAACCGTATTTCCCATTTTTGACAAATATGAAGACCAATGCCATTGTGATCACAGGCGGATACCTGGAAACCATCAGCGCGAAAACCGCGCATGGTTTGATCCGGGGAACGGACCGCTTTACCATTGTCGGGGTGATCGATTCAAAGAACGCGGGAAAAGACGCCGGCGCCGTGCTGGACGGGAAAAAGAGAGACATTCCTGTTTATTCGACGATCACAGACTTTGTCAAGAGCTCGAAAACCAGGGCACAATATTGCGTGGTCGGGCTTGCCACGAAGGGAGGGCTGATTCCCGACAGTCTGCGTTCGGAGTTAAAGGAAGCACTTGAAAACGGCTTCGGCATAGTGAACGGCTTGCACGAGTATGTCGCCGATATTCCGGAGCTCGCCGAGCTTGCCCGCAAAAAAGGAGTGGAGATCATTGACGTGCGGAGGCCAAAGAAATTAAGGGACCTTCATTTCTGGTCCGGAAAGATCAGCGAGGTCAAATGTCCGAAAATTGCAGTGCTGGGAACGGATTGCGCTCTGGGGAAACGCACCACAACCCGATTCCTCGTGGACGCCATGCGGAAGGCGGGACACAAGGCGGAAATGATCTACACCGGGCAGACAGGCTGGATGCAGGGAGCCAAATACGGATTCGTGTTTGATTCGACGATGAACGATTTTATCTCCGGCGAAATGGAGCACGCGGTACACACCTGCTATATGGAAGCGAAGCCGGACATTATTTTTATCGAGGGCCAGTCTTCTCTACGGAATCCCAGCGGTCCGGCAGGTGCCGAGTGGATCTGTTCGGCCGCCGCCGACGCCGTTGTTCTGCAACACCATCCCGCCAGGAAGCACTACAAGGATATGGAGTTTTATCCGGCTTTGGTCGCCGAGCCTGAGAGCGAAATCCAGCTGATCCGTATGTACGGTGCTCCTACGGTAGCCTTAACGATCAACACCGCAAAAATGCCCGTCGCTGAAGCGCGGGAATACGCGAAGCAAGCTCAGCAAAAGCTGAATATTCCGGCAATCCTTCCATTGGAAGACGGGGTTGAAAGCCTGGTTCCGCTATTTGAGAAAATGATAAAGAAATCCGTTGCCAGCGTTTAACGCGACATTTTACCTCCATGCCGAAGATCCGTGAAATAGAGGTCTGGGAGACAGACCTGGGAAATACCAAGCCATATACCATTGCTTTTAAGACCATCGACCAGGTCAGGAACGCCTTCGTCCAAATCACATTGGATGATGAAACAGTCGGGATCGGCTCTGGAAACCCAAGCGAATATGTCGTGGGTGAAAGCTTAACCCAATCGATGGAGGCATTGCAGGAAAAAAATCTGGAGTTCCTCATCGGGCGCGACATACGCGAGTTTAATCAAATCACCTTCGATGTGTGGAGGGCCTTTCCGAAAAATCCGGCTGCCCGCGCAGCGCTCGATATCGCCCTTTACGATGTCTTCTGCAAATACCTGGGTGTTCCGCTCGTGCGGTTCCTCGGCCAGAAGATCAAAGCCCTGCCCACTTCCAACACCATCGGAATCAAGGGCGTCGCGGAGACCCTTGAAGAAGCCGCGGATTTCATAAAGCAGGGCTTCAGGATACTGAAAGTCAAATTGGGGAAGAACCTATCCGAGGATATTGAAAGGCTTGTCAAACTGCGCGAGAAGTTCGGCAGGTCCGTGGTCATCCGCATCGATGCCAACCAGGGTTATAGCACCGAAGATACCCTACGGTTCTTTGAGAAAACCCGCGACCTTGACATCGAACTCATCGAGCAGCCGCTTCCCGCGAAAGCGGTGCAGGAAATGAAAAGGCTGCCCGAGGAAATCAGAAAGCGAATTGCTGCGGATGAATCTCTCATAACGCCCAAAGATGCCCTGGAACTGGTCAAGCCCCCTTGCGCCGCAGGGATTTTTAATATCAAGCTGATGAAATGCGGAGGGGTGTCGCAGTCACTGAAGATCGCCGATATTGCCGCTCAGGAAGGCGTCGATCTGTTCTGGGGATGCAACGACGAAAGCATCGTCAGCATTACGGCTGCGCTGCACGCGGCATTCTCTTGCTCAAACACAAAGTACATCGATCTTGACGGAAGCCTGGACCTGGGAAACGACGTGGTGAAGGGCGGGTTTATTTTGAAGGATGGCTTCATGTCGTGCTCGGATAAGGCTGGCCTCGGAGTCGAACGGATCAGATGACTCCGTTAAAATGCGAAAAGGACGCGGTTCACGCGTCCCTTCCAAAAGAAACCCCTAACAGAAAACTCGCGGCCGTGCCGGCAGGTCATTCCATCCTTCCGGACAATCTGCCATGGCCCATGTACTGATCATGAAGTTCCTGATATTTTTTCCTGTCACCCTCTTTGACCTCCTTTCCGTTCACCTTGAAGGTGCTGTCACTCCACTCCATGCTTTTGATCGTTTCCTTTTGGGATAAGTAGCCGTCCCTGACCAACTGGTCATGCAGCGCCTTTTCATACCTCTGGAAATTATGCTCACGAAAATCAGCGTCAGGCTGGCCAAGATGCTCCATCCGCAGATCTTTGAGCTGGTCCATCTGGTCCTTCAGGTCTTTGAACTGCTCCTCGTTCGGGAATCCGTTGAAACCCCTTAACGAGTCGCTGCCGAGGCCGAATTCTTCAAACGGCGCCGGCAAATCGAAGCGCTCCTCAAATTCCTTCAGGAATGTTGAAGGATCCACATCTTGCCAGGAGTAGAATTGCTCAAACTGTTTTCCAAAGTTGTCTTCGAAGGCACGCGACATTTCCTCCCACTCTTTCTGGTCCTTGAAATCGAAACCGGGAAAAGGAATGGAATCAGTGGCCGGGTTCAGGTGCGGATCGGGAAACGGGGGCTGAAACCCGGGTGGCATGATGTGTGAAAAACCGGGCAGGCCGTTCTGCATCAGCGGTCTGAGCGACTCATCGCCCTCGAAATCCTCAACGACCTCTTCATGCGGTTGTCCGTTCTTGTCTGTGGTGATGATGCTCTTCCTCGTGTAGACAGCGCTGCCTTTCTTATTTTTTGGTTTAACGGTGTCTTGTTGCACGGCCGGCGAAGTGTCTTGTTGAAAACCATTCTCCTGGTGAATGCTCAACCATGAAACGCTCAACAATCCGACCGCCAGCAACACGGCAGGTACCAGGAACCGGCTCTTGCCGGAGTAGCTTTTAACAGACTTTTCCATAATTCTCCTGATGCGGTTTAACAATTGATTTCTGTCTTCTGCGAGCGATAGAGCAAAAACGTGTTTTGAAAGCCTTGCCTCCTCAAGCTGCACGAGGGCGCGCGCGTATGCGCCGGGATGCCCGTGCCGCTGAACGACGAGGTCATCACAGCAAAATTCTCTCTCCCGCCGGATGAGCTCAGACAAAGTCCAGACGACAGGATTAAAGAAAAATACCGTCTCGACCACTGATTGTATGAAGTTGACCAGGTAATCATGACGTTTGATGTGCGCGAGCTCGTGAAGGAAGATCGTCTCCAGCTGTTCTGTCGTCAGCCCCGATAGCATCCCGACGGGAATCAGGATCACGGGCTTGAAATAGCCGATCACGATCGGGGAAGTGATGGCCCGGGACTGGGCAAGGGTAATGAGTTTACGGATGCCCAGCCTGGCGCTGATCGTCGTGATATAATCCCTCCATTCATTTTGAAGGGGCTCAGCGGACGAGGTGAGCCGGTACGTATAGAACACCCCGCTCAGCAAACGCGCGACAAAAAGGATCAAGCCGGCGATCCAGGCGGTAACGATCAGCGGCATATTCTGCTGGATCAACTGGACCAGCAAAGAAAATAGTCTTTCAATGGCGAAGGCGCCGGCACCGTGTTGTTGCGAAAAATAATATTGAGGATGACCCGCAGAGGAAAGGGCTCCGGCGGAGTGAGACTGCGTGAAAAGATAAATGAATGTGATGAGGCTGCCCAGGACCATGAGGAAAAACCCGGAACAGACGAGCGCATAACGCACCCGCGAAAGGCCGACGGGAATGAACCGCAGGCAAGCCATCACGATAAGAAGGATCAGGAGCGACTGCCATATCGAATGAAGCAGCGTCCACCCTAAGGCATTAGCCCAGTCGCTATTAAACAGGTCAGGAATCATATTCGTCATCATTACCGTTTTCTAATTTTTCCAGGTAGCGTCTTATCTCCAGCAATTCCTCTTTCGAGGACTTCTTGTTGCCCAGCGCGCTCATCACCAGCTGCATGGCGGATCCCTGAAACACTGTATGGATCATCTTGTCGAGCATGAACTGGCGCGTGTGCTCCTGTGACGCCAACGCCTTATAGAGATGGAGCTTGCCGCTTTTTTGGCGTGTAACCAACCCTTTTTCATGCATGATCTGGAGCAATTTCAGGATCGTGGTGTAGCCATTCATGTCGTCGCCTCCCATGCATTCATGCACATCTTTAACGGCAACCGGGCCCTTCCTCCACAAAATCTGAAGGATTTCCAGTTCTTTTTCCGTCGGCTTTATAAATGAATTTTTCGTCATATACGAACAATTTCGTATTCAATGTTACTCTGCTAACGGAAAAAAAACAAGCATTGTTACGAAAAAATTCGTATAAATTTTGACGCTATCCGGCCAGGCGCCAGGGTTATCAGCCGTGTTTTGGGGGCGAAAGCCATCTCTGCAAAGGAACTGCCGCTTGTTTTAAATGGATGGTTGTGCGGCATTCATCTTTGTAACGGCAAAACCTGGTCACGGGAAGCACGTTTCAGCATTAAATCTCGTTGTCTTGTGGAACATACGTGAGTAAGCAGGTGTATGGAATGGAGAATAGGATGCTCAGGGTATCATTATCCTGACTGGAGAGGTATATTTTATCCGGAAGAGGTTTCACAGCGCCGTTGGTTTGAATACTACAGCCAGCATTTCAACACGCTGGAATTGAACGTCACCTATTACAGATTTCCCCGGGTTGAGACGCTCGCGAGCTGGTATGCCAGAAGTCCGGAAGGCTTTTCCTTTTCCGTGAAAGCGCCGCGGCACGTCACGCACTTCAAGAAGTTCAGGGACGCACAGCATCTGCTATCGGATTTTTACGCCACTACAAAGAGCGGGCTTCGGGAGAAGCTGGGTTGCGTGCTCTTCCAGTTTCCGGCGCGATTTCACTATGAGCCTGAGCGCCTTGACAGCATTGTGAAAATGCTTGACAATTCGGTGTCCAATGTCCTGGAGTTTCGGCATGTGTCCTGGTGGACGCCGGCGGTCTACGAGGTACTGGAAAAGGCCGGGGTCAGTTTTTGCGGGATGAGCCACCCGGACCTTCCGGAGACTGTTATCAGCACAAGCGACACGCTTTATTACCGCTTTCACGGCACGCCGCACTTATATTATTCAAAATACGATATCCGGACGCTGGAGCAGGTAAGGCAGGAGATCTTAAACCGGCCGCGGACGCTCCGGTCGTTCCTGTATTTCAACAATACGGCTGACGGTCATGCCATCACCAACGCGAAACAGTTACAGGACATCTGTGAACTGGTGCACTAAGCAATAGCCATGCGGTTGACACCGGCAAAAAAAAAACGTCCTGCCTGATGGCAGGACGTTCAAACCAAACCCCTCAAACCAACACATCCAATCCTGTATGATCAGGATGGATTACCAATCCTTTGGTCTTGACTACAACATAATGCCAAGCAAAATCGTTTAGTCAGTTTTTAACTTTTAACGGTCAAAAATCCAGTTAGATGAATACGGCCCTTTTAAAGGCTGCCGTTGTTTTGAACATTTGGGGAAACGTTATCGGAGGATCTCCTCATTTTCCTCATTTTCAAAAACAAAGTCCGTGTCGTTTTGCAGGTCAACATAGATCACCGAGTCCTTATGGATGTTTCCGGCGAGAATCTGCTTCGACAGGGCATTGAGTATTTCGCGCTGTAAAACCCGCTTGAGCGGTCTGGCTCCGAACTGCGGATCGTACCCAAGCCATGCCAGCCGGTCGCGGGCCGCATCCGAGATCTCAAGCTTCACACCGGCCTCATTAAGGCGTTTGCGCACCAGGTCCACCTGGATATCGACGATCTTACGGATGTCTTTCTTGCTGAGTGGTCGGAACATGATAATCTCGTCGATCCGGTTCACAAACTCGGGTCGTACGGTTTTCCGCAAGAGGGTCAGCACCTCCTCGCGGGTGGCATCCAGCACTTCGAAGTAATTCTCATCGGTAAGCTTCTCAAAGTTCTCCTGGATGATGGACGAACCGATGTTAGTGGTCATGATGATAATGGTATTTTTAAAGTTGGCTACCCTTCCCTTGTTATCGGTGAGCCTGCCATCATCCAGCACCTGCAGCAATATATTGAAAACGTCAGGGTGGGCCTTTTCAATTTCGTCGAGCAACACCACTGAGTACGGTTTTCGGCGCACCGCTTCCGTCAGCTGGCCGCCTTCGTCATAGCCCACGTAGCCGGGAGGCGCTCCGATGAGCCTGCTCACGCTGTGGCGCTCCTGGTATTCGCTCATGTCGATGCGCACCATCGCTGCGTCATCGTTGAACAGGTAGTCAGCGAGGGCCTTTGAAAGTTCCGTCTTACCGACCCCCGTCGTTCCCATGAAAATGAATGAGCCAATCGGCCGTTTAGGATCCTGCAGGCCGGCGCGGCTCCTTCTGACGGCATCGCTCAAAAGGCGGATCGCTTCTTCCTGCCCGGCAACGCGCTTGCCCAATTCGCTTTCGAGGTGAAGCAATTTTTCGCGTTCACTCTGAATCATCCGCGACACCGGTATGCCCGTCCACTTTGCTACTACTTCCGCGATGTCTTCACTGTCGACCTCTTCTTTCAGCAGGGAGTGCTCGCCTTTTTGGCTGCTGACCTTCGCCTGGTATTCATTGAGTCGCTTTTCGGCCTCCGTTATTTTACCGTACCGGATCTCGGCAACCTTTCCATAGTCGCCCGCTTTTTCAGCCTGCTCGGCCTCAAACTTCAGGCGGTCGATATTTTCCTTTTCTTTCTGGATGCCGTGAACCACTTCTTTTTCGCTCTCCCATTTGGCTTTCAGGGAATTGCGCTGTTCGGTCAGCTCGGCGATATCCCGGGTGAGCACAGATTCTTTCTCTTTGTCCTTCTCACGCCGGATCGCTTCGCGTTCAATTTCGAGTTGCATGATCCTGCGGTTAAGCTCGTCGAGTTCCTCCGGCAGGGAATCCATCTCCAGCCTGAGCTTTGCGGCGGCCTCGTCCATCAGGTCGATCGCCTTATCGGGCAAAAATCGGTCTGAAATATAGCGGCTCGATAACTCGACAGCGGAAATCACCGCGTCGTCTTTGATCCTGACTCCATGATGCAATTCGTACTTTTCCTTGATACCCCGCAAGATAGAGACCGAATCTTCCACGCTCGGCTCGTCCACCATGACAGCCTGGAACCTGCGCTCCAGCGCCTTGTCTTTCTCAATATATTTCTGGTACTCCTTCAGCGTGGTGGCGCCGATGGCATGGAGTTCACCCCTGGCGAGCGCGGGCTTCAGAAGGTTGGCAGCATCCATGGCTCC
>DASVOT010000272.1:0-3754 GCA_036383235.1 Chryseosolibacter sp. | reverse complement strand
GGCGCGAGGGCGCTTCGTTTTTAGCACTGCGATCGGCGATCGGTATGAGATAGGATGTCCGGCGTCCGCATGCATCGGCGTCCCGCATCCGCGGTGACTCGGAGGGGGATGATATTGGAATCGCCACGGGTTTCAACCCGTGGATACAATGGCTGCCCGGGGTGGACCTTTTTGGTAGAAAGGTTGGATATTATTCGGCCGCTCTTATTTTTGTATTTTTCAAATTCCTTTTTACCTAAACTCTACGAAACCTTATGTCACCTTATTTAGCTGAGTTCCTGGGCACAATGCTTCTTGTCCTCCTGGGTAATGGCGTGGTCGCCGGCGTCGTGCTGAGAGATTCAAAGGCTGAGAATGCCGGATGGCTTTCCATCGTAATGGGATGGGGGCTGGCCGTCACGCTGGCGATATACGCAGTCGGAAGGATCAGCGGCGCTCACCTGAATCCTGCCGTAACGATCGCGCTCTTTGTCTACGGCGATTTTCCGGGGGACCGCGTCGCAGGTTATCTTGCAGCCCAGTTTGCAGGCGCTTTTTTCGGCTCCGTGCTCGTTTGGCTGCAATATCTCCGGCACTGGTCGAGAACGGAGAGTACGGCCCTGAAGTTAGCTGTATTCTGCACGGGGCCAGCCATCCGGTCGGCAATTCCCAATCTCATCAGTGAGATCATTGGTACGATGGTGCTCGTGCTTGGAATTCTTTTCATCGGCGCGAACAGGTATTATGAAGGGCTCAATCCCATCCTGGTTGGGGCGCTGATCATTTCCATTGGACTCAGCCTGGGGGGAACCACTGGATTTGCTATTAATCCCGCCCGCGACCTGTCGCCCAGGCTCGCGCACTTTCTCCTTCCCATCCCTGGCAAAGGATCTTCCGACTGGGCATATAGCTGGATACCTGTCGCAGGCCCGGTGATCGGCGGCATTCTGGGTGCATGGTTGTTCAAGGTATTGTTCTTCTAGAGATTGAGTTATGGCGTCAAAATTCATTGTTGCCCTGGACCAGGGCACCACAAGTTCAAGGGCCGTTTTATTCGATGAAAAGGGGGCCATCAAAGGAATTGCCCAGCAGGAGTTCCGCCAGATCTTCCCGCAGTCCGGCTGGGTGGAGCACGATCCGAAAGAGATCCTCAGTTCCCAAAGGGGAACCTTGTACAGGCTGATAAAAGAACAGCATGTGGACCCCTCATCGATCGTCGCTATCGGAATCACCAACCAAAGGGAAACTACGATTGTATGGGACCGCAAGACTGGAGAACCGGTTTACAACGCGATTGTATGGCAGGATAAGCGCACGGCTCCCATATGCGAAGCGTTGAAGGCGAGGGGCCTGGAGGAATACGTCCGCAAGAATACGGGGCTGGTCATCGATTCGTATTTTTCGGGAACAAAGGTAAAATGGATCCTGGACAACGTCCCCGGGGCGAGGGAACGGGCGAACAAAGGCGATCTCGCATTCGGCACCGTGGACACGTGGCTGATCTATCATCTGACAGGAGGGAAAGTACACGTGACGGATTACACGAATGCGTCGCGCACGCTGTTTTTCAACATCCGTGACCGAAAATGGGATCAGAAACTGATGGATGAATTGGGTATTCCTGCATCCATGCTGCCGGAGGTGAAACCTTCCGCTTCCCATTTTGGCGACCTGACCCTCGAAGGCAAAACCATACCCATCAACGGTGTGGCTGGGGATCAGCAGGCCGCCCTTTTCGGGCAAGCGTGTTTCAATCCGGGAATGGCAAAAAACACCTATGGTACGGGTTGTTTTATGCTGATGAACACAGGTGCCGATATTCAACTATCGAAAAACGGATTGGTCACCACTATTGCGTGGGGACTGGATCAGCAGGTCGAGTATGCCCTTGAAGGAAGTGTTTTTATTGCCGGCGCGGCCGTGCAATGGCTTCGCGATGGTCTTCACCTCATCGATCAATCGAAGGACTCGGAGTACTTTGCCATGAAGGCGCTTGGCTCGAATGACGTTTACGTCGTTCCCGCTTTCGCCGGACTGGGAGCGCCCTACTGGGACATGTATGCCCGCGGCGCCATCTTTGGACTCACGCGCGACACAGGGAAAGACCATATCATCAAGGCAACGCTCGAGTCCCTGGCCTACCAGACAAAAGATGTTCTCAACGCCATGCAGGAAGATTCGGGCTTAAAGCTGAGAAGTCTCAAGGTGGACGGGGGCGCCAGTGCCAACAACGTCCTCATGCAGTTTCAGGCTGATATTCTCGGCGCCGAAGTAGACCGTCCGGAGGTGATTGAGTCAACCGCAATGGGCGCGGCCTATTTCGCGGGAATCCAGGCGGGGCTTTGGAAAAAGGAAGACATCGAAAAGAACCGTCGGATCGAACGATGTTTCAAACCGGAAATGAATGATGTCACCCGCAACAGGTTGTATAACGGGTGGAAGAAGGCCGTGAAGAGAACGATTGGGTGGAGTCGTGAGGATGTCTGACACGTTCGGAGTCACGCAGGGAGGACTATCGGTGCACGTCGAATTGGATCTATCGGATTGCGGTTAGCCCCGTCAGGATGAGAGAACAACGATGTTGACGCGACGGCGTCCCGGAATCTTCTCAGCGCGCAAGGCTTACGGTTTGCTGCCGTAGGTGCTGTGCTCTTTCTTCGAATTCATTTTTGCTATAAGGCCGTCCAGATCGCACGAGGGAGATCCAGTGATTGCACGCATTTGCAAAGCCGCTCCGTCGTTTGCTAGAGTTGATCGAGCGTGACACGGGTTTTAGGGCCCCTGGTGAGAAGGTGGATGATGGTCCAGGCCAGGAGGTAGGTGAAGCCACAAATAGTAAACACAAGATTATAGCCGCCCTGCAAGTTGCCCTGAGCTTTATAGGTATCCAGCAGGTATCCCACGAGAAGCGGGAACAGGATTCCTCCGACGGCTCCTGTCATTCCACCGATGCCGACCACAGAGCTAACTGCTTCCTTTGGAAACATGTCACTCGCTGCGGTAAAGATATTCGTTGCCCACGCCTGATGCACCGCCACCGCAAAACTGATGAGCGCAACCGCCACCCAAATATGCGTTACGAACTGGGCACTGATGATGGAGAGCTCCAATACCGCAAATATTAGCAACACGATTTTTCTCGCCTGCAGGGGTTGCCATCCCCTTTTCACCAGCCATGATGAAAAATATCCTCCCGAGATGCTGCCCACGGTGGTGGCCGCATAGATGATCATTAATTCAAGGCTGGGACGGGTGAGATCGAGGTTGAAGGCGGAAGAAAAATAGGAGGGTAGCCAGAAAAGAAAGAACCAGTAAATGGGATCGATCAGGAATTTACCGGTTACATACGCCCAGGTCTGGCGGAAAGCAAAAAGCCTGTGCCATGTAACTGCGCGGGACCTTGTTGAAGCGCCGGGTCCGGTACCCTGGTCATCTTCGATGAGAGCGAGCTCTTCAGGGGTAATTCTTTTTTGCCTGGCAGGGACGTCGTAAATAAACAGCCAGAAAATAAGCCAGATAAAACCCAGCGACCCCGTTATCCAGAACACTTCCTGCCATCCGAATCTTACCAGTATCCAGGGGGTGATCAGAAGGGCGAGGACGACCCCGACACTGGTGCCCGAGTTGAAGATACCCGTGGCAACTCCCCGTTCTTTCTTCGGGAACCATTCGGAGACAGCCTTCATCGCCGCTGGAAAATTCCCCGCTTCACCTATTCCGAGCCCGATCCTTGCGAAGCTGAACCCCGCAACGGTCCTTGCCAGCGCATGGAGCA
>DASVOT010000271.1:0-8759 GCA_036383235.1 Chryseosolibacter sp. | reverse complement strand
GCTGGATAACCAGGCAATGTCGTATGACGTGCTGGTGCACACGTTTTTCCTGGGATTTGTATTCTCGATGATCTTCGCCCATGGGCCGATTATTCTCCCCGGAGTGCTGGGAATAGCCGAGAAACCGTATCACCGGATCCTTTACCTGTGGCTGTTCCTCCTGCACCTCTCATGGATCACGCGAATCGCTTCCGACATCCTTCTCGAATTCCAGCTAAGGATGATCAGCGCGCTCATCACCGCGTTGACCATCCCCGCTTATTTCGCCTCGATTGCCATCCTCACCATCACCCGCCACCGGCAGCATGCGAAAGTATTATAGTTTTCCGCTGTTGTTCTTCCTCCTGGCGGCGATCCTGGGCCTCTTTCTCAGATTTCAATTCATCCGTCCTACCCCGGGCATCCGCTATACGTACTTCCTGCATAGCCACTCTCACATAATGTTCCTGGGATGGGTATTCAATGTTCTGTACCTGTCTTTCATAGGGTATCATATTCCGGAAAAGCAACGGCATGGCTATCTTACATTCTTCCTCTGGCTGCAGGTTCCCGTGGCGGCGATGATGATCTCGTTTCCAATCCAGGGGTACGGCCTGTACTCCATTATCTTCTCAACCGTTCACACGCTTGCCGTCATGGTCTTTACTTTTGTTTTCTACAGCCGAACAAAAGATCAGAAGACTGTCTCCCTCTGGTTTGCGAAAATGGGACTGTTCTTTTTCTTCCTGTCGACCGCGGGCCCCTTTTCCCTCGGCTACCTGATGTCTCATGGCCTGGGTCAAACCCACTGGTACAACTTCTCCATTTACTACTACCTCCATTTTCAATATAACGGATTTTTCCTCTTTGGGGTCCTTAGCCTCTTTTACCAGATGCTCGAGCGCAAACAGATCCGGCCCGACGCACGCAAAGCGCTCGTATTCGGGAAACGGATGGCTGTGGCGTGCGTGCTCACCTACCCGTTGAGCATTCTGTTCGCCAGGCCGGGGCTTGCCTTCAACGCCATCGGAGCCGCCGGAGCCCTCGTCCAGCTGATTGCCATCGGCTTGTTTCTGAAAGATCTGAGACCGCTGTTGACCTCCATCTGTTCCCGGTTCCTGAGGAGCTCGCGTTTTTACCTGACAGTGGTTGCCGCGGCGATGCTGCTGAAGGCCTTGCTCCAGCTGGCGTCGGCGGAACCCGGAATAGCGGAGCTGGCTTATCACCTTCGGCCGGTCGTCATCGCCTACCTTCATCTTGTTCTCATCGGTGTCATCACGCTGTCGATGCTGGTCTGGTTTCTTGAAACCAAACTGGTGAACGAATCGCTCGCACGGAAGGCCATGGCCGTATTGCTGGTGGGGTTCGCTGGATCCGAGATGGCGCTGGTAGTCAGTCCCTGGTGGGCCAACGCTCCCGCTTCCGTTACCATTTTCGTTTTCTCGGCTTTTTTGCCGGCTGGAATTTTTATCTTCTACCGGGCGTTTTTGAAGGGAAATCCTGACAAAAGTCAGCATTTCCACTGATGATCATCATCCGGTAAAATACCGGGTGGAGCATAATTTGCAAAATGAGCGGATTCCCATCGCAGGCTGAGTTGATCAAAAAGTATGACGTTCCGACTCCCCGGTACACCAGCTACCCGACTGTGCCGCACTGGAACAACCGTCTGTTCTCATCCGCGAAATGGATCGACGCAGTAAAGCGTGCGTTTTGCGAGTCAAACGATGCTAAGGGCATCAGCCTGTATTTACACCTCCCCTTCTGTGAAAGCCTCTGCACATACTGCGCCTGTAATAAAAGGATCACTAAAAACCATGGCGTCGAGCTGAAATACATCCGTTCGCTTCTGAAAGAGTGGACCCTTTACCTGAGGATCTTTGGCAGAAAACCGCTCGTGCGGGAATTACACCTGGGAGGCGGTACCCCAACCTTCTTTAGCCCTGAGAACCTGAAGTGGCTCGTGTCCTACCTGCTGGAAGAGGCAGTGGTGCACGACGAAAATGAATTCAGCTTTGAAGGTCACCCGAACAACACTACTGCGGAACACCTTGCCACGTTGCACAGCCTCGGCTTCCGGCGCGTGAGCTTCGGCGTTCAGGACCTTGATCCGAAAGTCCAGCAGACCATTAACCGCATCCAGCCATTTGAAAAGCTCCGGGAAGCCACTGAGCACAGCCGACGCATCGGGTATAAGTCCGTAAGCTTTGATCTCATCTACGGGCTGCCTTTTCAGACGACTGCAACCATTGAGCATACATTCAGGCAAGTGCTTACGCTCCGCCCCGACCGCGTTTCGTTTTACAGTTATGCGCATGTCCCGTGGGTGAGCCCCGGTCAGCGCGGATATGGCGACAAAGATTTACCATCAGACGTTCAGAAACGCGAACTGTACGAAACGGGGCGAACGCTCCTGAAAGAAAGGGGCTATGAAGATATCGGGATGGATCACTTTGCCTTGCCGCACGATGCCTTATATATCGCACAGGCTGGGGGCAGCCTTCACCGCAACTTCATGGGCTATACGACCACGCACACCGAGCTCCTCATTGGCCTGGGCGCCTCGGCCATCAGCGATGCAAAGTATGCCTATGCGCAAAATCTGAAAAAAGTGGAAGAATATTCCGCAGCAATTGATTCGGGCACGACCGCGGTCTTCAAAGGGCACGTGCAGACGGAAGAAGACATTCAGTTCAGAAAATACATCCTCGGGATCGCCTGCCAGGGCCGTATCCCTATCCGGGACGTGGCAGCCATCAACGACAGCGTCCTTATGGAAACCCTTAAGGAAATGTGCGCGGAAGGCATCCTCGCGACGGACTCAGAAGCGTACGTTGTCACCGATCCGGGCCGTGCATTTATCCGCAACGTCTGCGGCGCATTTGACCGGAACCTGAGAATAAAGGAGCAGCAGGGCGGCCAGAGTGTGTTCAGCAAATCCATTTAGCGCGGCATGGTTTTTTCCCGGGCTACGCTTTAAAAATTTACCGGCCAAATAATACCGATTGCGCTGCTTGAGGCAACGGGTCAAGGGTATTAAATTTAAGGCGTCGGCCGATGCCGCAAGCTGACATGTGTTTGCAATCAGCCTTTAGCTGATGCAAATCATTATTTCACTATGACTTTAATCATACAGCCACCGTCATACCGGAAATACTTTAGCGCCTGAAAAAGGCGAACACCTTTAAGATTCTAACCAAAAACTGTAAACATGAAAAACCTAGTTTCCATTTTCGTTCTCAGCGCAATTTTTGCTTCCTGTGCTCCCGACAGACCTGCCGACAACCAGGGTAGCGCTACTGATGCCAGCAAAAAGAATCCCGTGGCCGCGAATGCGGACCCTACAAAGGGAATCGGAGAGGTTAAAAACGTGGAGTTGAACACACCACTCGACCAGGCACGCGTAGGGCGCGGCAAAGCAATCTTTGACATGAAGTGCAGCGCCTGCCACAAGCTCACCGACCAGCGCCTGGTCGGACCGGGATGGAAAGGCGTAACCCAGCGCAGAAAACCTGAATGGATCATGAACATGATCACCAATGTCGATGTGATGCTGGACACCGATCCCGAGGCACAAAAGCTGCTCGAGCTTTGCCTTGTGCGAATGCCGAATCAGAATGTGAGCATCGGCGACGCGCGCGACATCCTTGAATTCATGCGTCAGAACGACGGTGAAAAATAGTGTGACCTAAGAAAAACCAACGATCTAAAAAATATGACCAGAAATCGATTCTTAAGCGGAATCGCCGGGCTTCTTGCAGCCTCCGCGATGTTCAGTTGCAAACCCCAGGCTCCGGAAAGCGCAGCGATGGGAGATGCGGCAACAAGGGTATACGTGGCCCCGGGCAAATATGATGAGTTCTATAATATCGTCTCCGGCGGATTCAACGGCCAGCTCAGCGTGTACGGGATCCCCTCAGGCCGTTTGATCAAGATCATCCCCGTCTTCTCCGTGTTCCCTGAAAACGGATATGGGTACAGCGAAGAAAGCAAACCCATGCTGAACACTTCCCACGGTTTTATTCCGTGGGACGACCTTCACCACGTGGCCATCTCCACGACAAAAGGCGAGCACGACGGCAGGTGGGTCTTTGCGAACGGAAACAATACCCCCAGGGTCGCGCGCGTCAGCCTGACGGATTTTAAAACCGAAGAGATCCTCGAAATCCCGAACAGCGGTGGCAATCACTCCTCCCCGTTTATCACGGAAAACACCGAATACGTCGTTGCCGGAACACGCTTCAGCATTCCGATGCACGACCAGGATGTGCCCATCAGCTCGTATAAAGATAATTTCAAGGGATCGATCAGTTTCATTAAAGTCGACCCCCAGAACGGCCATATGAGCATAGCCTTCCAGTTGAGAACGCCGGGATTCAACTTCGACCTGAGCCGAGCCGGCAAAGGCCCTTCCCATGGATGGTTCTTCTTCTCGACCTACAACACCGAGCAGGCCTATACGCTCCTCGAAGTAAACGCCTCTCAGCATGACAAAGATTACATCATGGCGGTGAACTGGAAAAAAGCGGAAGAGTATATCGCGCAGGGGAAAGGAAGAACCGAGCGCTCTCAATACGCCCATAATTTCTACGATGAAAAAACGCACACGTCTTCTTCAACCATTGAAAGTACGGACATAAAGGTGCTGGATATTTCTGAATTCCCCGACATGGTGTATTTTATCCCGTGCCCCAAATCCCCTCACGGATGTGATGTGGATCCCACCGGCGAATACATCGTCGGAAGCGGAAAGCTCGCGGCAACCATGCCGGTATTTTCCTTCACGAAGTTCCAGAATGCGATCGCCAACAAGGAATTTGAGGGGGATTTTGGCGGGCTCCATGTCATGAAATATGAATCCGTTCTTCATGGCGAAGTTCCCAAACCCGGTCTGGGTCCGCTGCATACGGAATTCGACAACAATGGAAACGCCTATACCTCCATGTTCGTTTCCTCCGAGATCGTTAAATGGAGCGTGAAGACGCTGGAAGTACTCGACCGCATCCCCACGTACTACTCGATCGGCCACCTGAGTGTCATGGGCGGTCCCACGGCAAAGCCGTACGGAAAATACATGGTTGCCTACAACAAGATCACGAAAGACCGCTACCTGCCCACAGGCCCCGAGTTGGCACAGGCAGCACAGCTGTATGACATCTCAGGCGACAAAATGCGACTTTTGCTCGACTTCCCGACCGTGGGCGAGCCGCACTATGCGGAGGCTATTCCCGCCAGCATGATCCAGCAAAAATCCATCAAGTTTTACAAAATGGAGGACAACCAGCATCCGTACGCGGCAAAAGGCGAAGGCCAGACCAGCGTGGAACGCAAGGGTAATGAGGTGCACGTGAAGATGACGGCCATCCGCTCGCACCTTACCCCCGATAACATCGAAGGCATAAAAGTAGGTGACGATGTATACTTCCACGTCACCAACCTCGAACAGGACTGGGACGTTCCCCATGGCTTTGCGATCAAGGGAGCAAACACAGCGGAAATCCTCATCATGCCGGGTGAAACCCAAACCCTGAAATGGAAGGCTACCAAAGTCGGAGTGGTCCCATTCTATTGCACGGACTTTTGTTCGGCACTCCACCAGGAAATGTCAGGGTATATCCGCGTTTCCCCCGCCGGAAGCAAGACGCCAATTAAATTCGGAACCGGCGTCATCGAAGGGGAAACCACGGGAGGTGGCAATTAGGTTAGTTTAGTTCATAGGTTGTTTACAGTGAATGACCCCTCGTCCCGGCGGGTGCCCATAACGGACCCGCCGGCGACGGGGGCATTCAAAAAAAAGATTTTACACGATGAAGAAACTCACGCCATTATCCAGAATCATTATCCTCGTCTCCGCCCTCCTGATGGTCACCGGGTATTTCGTTCCGCTCTGGCGGATCCTGATGTGGGCACCTCAGTACCCGGAAGGCCTGGCGATGAAGATCTGGATCAACAATATCACTGGCGATGTGAGGATCATCAGCGCCCTCAACCACTACATCGGCATGCGGCACATCGAAGTCAGCATGTTCCCGGAGTTCGACTACCTCGTCTACATCCTGGCGTTTCTGATCGGCATCGGCCTGCTCACCGCCCTTGTCAACAGGCGCTACCTGCTCGTTCTTTTTATCAGCCTGGTCGTCGCCTCCGGAATAGCCGCACTAATCGATTTTTACCTCTGGGGATACGATTACGGCCATAACCTCGATCCCCACGCAGCCATTGTCGTCCCCGGCATGGTCTATCAGCCGCCACTCATCGGCACAAAACAATTGCTTAACTTTACCGCATTCTCGGGGCCGGACGTGGGCGGCTGGATCTTCATGGCGGCAGGAGCGCTGGCAGTCCTGGCCCTGGTATATGAATTTTATTACTGGAAGAAAAAAACATGAGGATCGTCATCGCCGTATCACTGATTTCTTTATTGTTATCCTGCACCGTTGAACCCGAACCGCTCGAATACGGGCAGGACGCCTGCCATACCTGCAGAATGACCCTCGTAGACAAAAGATTCGGAGCGGAGCTGGTAACGACGAAAGGAAAAGTATATAAGTTCGACGACATCAACTGCATGCTCGCCTTCTTCAACTCCGGCGAGGTCGACCACCGGGGCTACGCATACAAGCTTGTCGTCGACTTTGATAAACCTGCCTCTTTTACCGAAGCCACGGAGGCGTTTTACCTGAAGTCTGCCGCGCTTAAAACACCAATGGCAAGCCAGATCGCGGCCTTCAGCCGAAAAGAAGATATGGAAACGCGCAAGAAAGAATTAAAAGGAATTTACCTCGTGTGGGGAGAACTGGTGACGCAATTCAAATAATGAGATCATCCATTCACATCCTTCTCTTCTTTTGCCTATTCCCTTTTCTCAACCAGGCTAAGACCGTTACGGTCGATCCGAAAGGTCCGGTATCGACTGTCAGAAAGGCCGTTGACCTGGCCGCGCCGGGCGACACGATCATCGTCAGGCCGGGAACCTACCGGGAAGGCAACCTCAAAATTGGAAAGCCGCTGGTGATCATTGGCGAAAACTATCCGGTGCTGGACGGCGAAAAGAAGTACGAGATCCTCACCATCCAATCGCATGACGTCACCATTAAAGGCCTGCGGCTGATCAACACCGGATCGGCAAGCATGGAAGACGTCGCGGCCATTAAAGTTATCAATTCAGTCAACATCGCGATAACCGGCAATCAGATCATCAACGCTTTCTTTGGAATACATTTTTCGAACTCCTCGCGGTCGAGCGTACGCGACAACGAGCTTCGCGCAACTGCCGTGGCCGAAGACCAGATCGGCAACGGGATCCATATGTGGAAATGTCACGATATCTCCATCGAGCACAACCGCGTCGAAGGGCACCGCGACGGAATCTATTTTGAATTCGTCACACACTCGTTTATCATCGGCAACACCAGCGAAAAGAACCTCCGCTACGGGCTTCACTTCATGTTTTCACACAACGACGAATATCGCAACAACGCGTTCATCGACAACGGCGCGGGTGTTGCCGTCATGTACACGAATGGCGTGAAAATGTACAACAATACCTTCGAACGGAACTGGGGGGGCGCCGCCTATGGATTGTTGCTGAAAGAAATCAAGGACAGCGAAGTAATCGGCAACCACTTTACCAGGAACACCATCGGCATCCACCTTGAAGGAGTGAGCCGGTCCACCTTCGATAAGAATGACTTTACCGCGAACGGATATGCCGTCAGGCTTCAGGCGAGCTGCGACGAAAACAATTTCGTCAGGAATAATTTTTCCGGCAACACGTTCGACTTCGCCACCAATGGGAGCATGGTGCTCAACACCATCGACGGCAATTACTGGGACCGCTACCAGGGTTATGACCTGGACCACGACGGAACCGGCGATGTGCCCTACCGCCCGGTGAACCTTTATTCCATGATCGTGGAACGCATTCCGTCCGCCGTGCTCCTGTGGAGAAGCTTTCTAGTCATGCTGATGGACCGGGCGGAAAAGGTGATCCCGGTCGTGACACCGGAAAATCTGAAAGACAACGCACCGTCGATGAAAGCTTATGATCGAGTTAAAGAACGTATATAAAAATTTCGGGAAGCTACAGGCCCTGGCCGACGTCAACATCAAATTCGACGCCGGCAAATCCTATGCGCTGATCGGCCCGAACGGATCCGGCAAAACAACCCTGATCAAATCCGTTCTCGGCATGGTGATCCCGTCGAAGGGCGAGATAGTTGTAGCCGGCGATTCCATCCGCCACGACTGGAAATACCGGGAAAAGATCGGCTACATGCCTCAAATTGGTCATTATCCGGAAAATATGCGCGTCGGTCAGCTGATGGATATGATGCGAAACATCCGGCGTGATTCCACGCAGACAGACGAGGAGCTGGTCGAAGCGTTCAGCCTGCGCAGGATCTACGACAAACGGATGCACGCGCTCTCGGGTGGCACGCGTCAGAAAGTGAGCGCCGCACTGGCCTTCCTTTTCGACGCGCCGATATTGATCCTCGACGAGCCAACGGCAGGCCTGGACCCGGTCGCCGTCGAGGTGCTCAAAGAAAAGATCATCAGGGAAAAGGCATGCGGCAAATTGCTGATCATCAGCTCTCACATCCTCAGCGACCTCGATGAGCTATCGACGGACATCGTATATATTTTTGAAGGAACGATCCAGTATCATGATTCTTTGGAGGACCTCAAAATCCAGACCGGAGAAACGCGCCTCGGCAAAGCCATCGCAAACCTCATCATGGAAAAAGACCTTAAACCGGCTCAACGCTCATGACACGAAT
>DASVOT010000270.1:0-3346 GCA_036383235.1 Chryseosolibacter sp. | reverse complement strand
GACCACGGCATCGGGATTCCGGAGAGCGAGCAACAGGAAATTTTCAAACGTTTTTACCGGGCTGAGAATGCCACCAACATTCAGGGGACCGGCTTGGGGCTGAACATCGTGAAAAAATACCTGACGCTCCTTAACGGAACGATCGAATTCAAAAGCAAGGTGAATGAAGGCACGACCTTCACCGTACACATACCTGTGGAAGTCGTGAAAGAAAATCAGAAGGATCAGATAACAAATTAATTTTTATGAACAATTTAATTCTCCTTATCGAAGACAATCCGGAAATGTCGGAAAATATAGTGAGCATCCTGGAGCTGGCTAACTATAATGTGCTTTCGGCGCCGAATGGGAAAATCGGAGTGGAAATTGCCCAGCAGAAAATACCGGATCTTATTCTCTGCGATGTGATGATGCCCGAACTGGATGGTTACGGAGTGCTTCATATCCTGAACAAGAATCCGGAAACCGCGGGTATACCGTTCATCTTCCTGACGGCTAAGGCGGACAAAAACGACTTCCGGACAGGAATGAACCTCGGTGCCGACGATTACATCACCAAGCCGTTTGATGGCTTTGACCTGCTGAAGGTGATCGAGATCAGGCTCAAGAAGAACTCCCTTTTGAAGTCTTCCTTCAACAATGACCTCCAGGATATCAACGCTTTTTTCAGTAAGGCGAAAGAGCTGAAGGAATTTCAGAAGCTTTCCGAGAACAGGCCGGTGCGGTATTTCAAGAAGAAGGATATCCTGTTTATGGAAGGCCAGGCTCCGAATGACCTGTATTTCATTGTGAAAGGAAGCGTGAAGACCTACAAGATCAACTACGACGGAAAAGAGCTGGTGACGGGGATCCACAAGGCCGGAAATTTTCTGGGATATACCCCTCTGCTGGAGGAAAAGAACTACACCGAGAATGCGGAAGCCCTCGAGGATACCCAGGCTGCGTTGATTCCCAAGAATGATTTTATGGTGCTGTTGTACTCGAGCAAGGATGTTGCCAGGAAATTTATCCAGCTCTTGTCAAACAACCTGGATGATACGGAGAAGAGATTGCTGGATGTGGCCTACCAGTCTGTCAGGCAGCGCGTGGCCGGGGCGTTGCTGCAGATCCGCGATAAGTATTCGTCGCCGAATTCCGTCATCGCCATCGGGCGCAAGGAGATTTCCGGCCTGATCGGGACCGCTACGGAATCGCTGAACAGAACACTCGCCGACTTCAAAGACGAAGGGCTCATCGAGATTCTCGACGACGGTTTGCGAATAATCGACCAGAAAAGGCTTGAACGGCTGAGCCGATAGCCACCGCGTGACTTTTTCCGGGACCTAACATTTAATCCAGTATTATGAAAATCGTTATTCAGACACCGAATATTGTCGCGGGCGACAACCTGCTCGCATTTGTAAGAGAGAAAGTCAGCAAGCTTGAAGGGATTTCCGACAGGCTCCTGGAGGCCAGGGTATATTTGAAATTGAATAAATCGGATATCCGTGAAAACAAAGTCTGTGAAATAAGGGGCGTGATCCCCGGTAACGACCTGTTTACCGAAAGACAGGCTGCCTCTTTCGAAGAAGCCACCTTGAAGGCGGTAGAAGCCCTGAGGCGACAGATAACGGATTGGAAGAAGAAGAACGAACCGCGCAGCATAGCCGATCAGCCGTAATGTGAACGCGCCGGTTTGCCGGGCAAAGAGGGTTTTGTCATACGCCGTATTCTTCCTCCCGCCGTGACGTCTCCGCTGTCATACCTGTGGGGTTAAAATTTCCGTTATGGAAGTCAAGAAGCCGCATGTTTTTTCCGATCCGGGGTACCTCCCGGCGCTCCAATACATTTTTTATGGCGCCGTTCTCCTGTACTTTGGCAGGGGGGTTCTGATACCCATCAGTTTTGCGGTGCTGGTCAGCTTCGTCCTGTATCCCATCTGCTCCTGGCTGGAGCGCAAAGGGGCTGGCAGACTCACGGCGATCATCATCGCAGTTACGCTTCTGCTGATTGTGATACTTTTGTTCGTCGCGCTGCTGATCAACCAGTTCCTTGCTTTCCTCAACGAATGGCCGGTCCTGCATGGTAAGATCTACAAGGCATTTGAAGATCTCAGCAGGTTCCTGGTTGAGTTTTTTGGCCTTTCGGTTGAACAACAAAAGAAATTTCTCGCCAGTATTTCCGACCAATCCGGGAGCAATCTGCTGATGGTGATCCGAAATACGGCATCGGCATCTGCGGTCTCCGCCGTTTTGCTTTTCCTGATCCCCGTGTACGCGGTGCTGATCCTGTACTACCGTGATTACTGGCTGCGAATCCTGTACCGGTTGTTCCCCACTGAAAGAGCGGCAAGCGTCCGCGAGATCTTATCCCTCACCATCAAAACATATTACAATTTTATTAAGGGCATGGCGGTGGTGTACGTTGTGGTTGGTGTGCTGAACAGTCTCGGCCTCCTCTTTCTAGGAATTCCCCATCCCTTTCTTTTTGGCTTTATCGCCTCTATCCTTACGTTTGTGCCCTATGTGGGGATCATCGTCGGATCCCTGCTGCCCATCACCATGGCCTGGATCACGTATGATTCCATCTGGTACCCGCTGGGCATCGTCGGCGTATTCGTTTTCGTCCAGTACCTGGAAGCCAACATCATCTTCCCTCTGGCAGTAAGCAGCAGACTGAACGTCAATACGCTTGTTATGCTGGTGGCGATCTTTATAGGCGGACTACTCTGGGGAATGGCGGGCCTGATCCTTTTTGTTCCGTTCGTTGGGATTGCGAAGCTGATCGCCGATCATAACCCCAAATGGAAGACGCTCTCCATGATACTCGGAAACGAAAACGGGAAGAACCGCCTGAAACAATAAACCGTCCTCTTGCAGCCTTATCGGCCGTTCACAACCGATGCCACCTCGATCCGGGGTCGCATCTTCACCTCCGAAGTGATAGAGTTTGTGATGAGGCAGGCAGACTCGGTTTTCGCAAGAATCCGGAGGGCACGCTCCCGGTCTTTTTCAGAGGCAATGGTAAGCACCGGCTCGATCAACACCTCCGTCATTCTGAATTTTCCATCCACCTGGTCGAGCTTCCCTTTTGAATGGCAGAAGAATGACTGGAACTCCAGTTTCGAGTTTTCGGCTATGGAGAGAAACGTGGTCATGAAACAACTGCTCACCGCGGCAGTAAACAAGTGCTCGGGCGACCAGATACCCGGAATGCCTTTTGGAAATTCCGGAGGCGTAGCCACTTCAATACATCCGTTTTCAGATGACGGTGATTTCAGCTCGGGTGAGCACATGATGCCCCGGCGCTCATTGCTCCAGCTGACATTCACGTTATAGTAATGCGGTTCCATGTCGTTAAAGATTTT
>DASVOT010000269.1:0-2442 GCA_036383235.1 Chryseosolibacter sp. | reverse complement strand
CCGTGGGCGTCTTCCGGTAAAACACGTAATGACGCTTTTCAAGTGTGTTAAGGAAAGCCGCGTGCAGCAGGTGCTTCATGCGCTGAAATACAAACAGCAGCCGGAGCTGGGTGAAATGCTTGGACGTGTTTATGGAAGCGATCTGGTTGAGGCAAATTACAAGGACTCTTTCGATCTCATCATCCCCGTACCCCTGCATGCTTCCAGGCGAAGGATCAGGGGCTACAACCAGAGTGAGGAGTTTGGCAAAGGCCTCTCCCAGATGCTGCGCATACCCTGCGACGACACGTTCATGGTCCGGTCCGAAAAAACAGAAACGCAGACCCATAAAAGTAAATTGAGCCGATGGGAAAACGTGAGCCGGGTTTTCAAGGTGACAAATCCTGAACCGATCGCGCACAAGAGAGTGCTCCTTGTTGACGATGTCGTAACGACAGGTGCAACCCTGGAAGCCTGCGGGCAGGCGTTGCTTCATTCAGGCTGCAGTGAGTTAAGCATTGCGTGCATTGCTGCCACGCAATAGCCGGGCGCTCCTCCATCATGAACCCAGGCCCCTTCAATTCCTTGCCCATTCAAAAACAAAAAAAAACCCCGTGTTGCGGGGCTTCGAAATTTCGTGACGACGATCAATAGTTGGATCCGGCCCTGATCATGGCGCAACGGAAACCGATGGTGGCCGTGGCCGAATCCTGATCGAGGTATCTTCTTGTACCGGGAGACATCCAGTAAGCTACGTCTTTCCAGGAACCTCCTTTATATACGCGTGCTCGATCGGTGATCAGCGAAGTGAATGACTCCGGATTCTTTTCAAAATCGCTGTTGTAATTCCGGGCATCATCCAAAAATCCATCTCTGCGAATAGGGTTCAAATCATCGAAATCCTGATAAGAGGTCGGACGGTATACATCCTGAACCCATTCGCTCACGTTACCAGCCATGTTGTATAAGCCGTAATCGTTGGGAGGGAACTCATAAATATAGGACGTGATCAAAGCGCCGTCGTTCAGCCGGCCCGCGATACCTGCGTAGTCGCCCCGACCGCGCTTGAAGTTGGCCAGCATGTAGCCCATTTGTTTTCCATACGGATTGCGCACGGCATGACCGTCCCAGGGATAGACCCGCTGATGGGTTTGCATTTCTTCCAACCACTGCGTTCCGATGAGCGCCTGGGCGGCATACTCCCATTCAGCCTCCGTAGGAAGCCTGTAAGCCGGAACAACGATACCGGATTCCAGTGGAATACGTCCATCGCTCTCGGCGTATTCTTCACCGGCGTCCTGTGCCAGCTTTATGTTGACGGCGCGGGTTCTCCAGACGGCGTACTTATTGGCCTGGCTCCAGGAAATGCCGACGACCGGGAAATAGCGGAAGCCCGGGTATCGGAAATAGTGTTCGACATAAGGATCGTTAAAAGCAAGTTTGCCAACCCATACCATTGTGTCAGGCAACGCGGCCTGGTAAGCTTCCTGGGAAGAATCTTTTGCCAGGTAGTGGATATATTCCAGCCAGTGTATGTTGGCAATTTCTGTCTCGTCCATATAAAATGAAGCAACAGAAACGGTTCTTTCAATGTTATCGCGATACGACATGACGTCTTCCTCAAAGGAGCCCATCACAGCCCGGCCTCCTTCTATGAAGACCATGTTCGGTGCATCCGGCTGTCCTTCAAAAGGGCTGACGATAAATCCACCGTTATCTTCGTCATTATAAGCCAATCCGGTCGCCGTGCTCACCTGTCCCGGATTGGAAGCGTTTGGCTTCCCCCCTTTTCCACCGAGCAATGAGCATCCTGACATTACCACCGATCCGGCAGCAGCCCATAAAAGAACTCTGAATGAATGATTCATTTTCATTTTTGCTTTAAACTAAATGCTAATATAAAGAGATAATCTCATGTTTTCCAAGCTGTCAAATTCCAATTGTCTACCGGGCAATTTTTACAGGTTGGGAAAGAACTCGTGTCACATTTTTCGACCGGGTTTTTTCCGCCTGGGTGCCTGGGTGCGCTGAAAGGGTATGTATCGCTCTAACGTTAAAAGAGGCGGTCGTATTGTATTTAGAATTTGACTTCCAGGATTGGGAATTCAGGAGCGTCTATTTTTTCATAAAAATGTGATTTTAATACTTCCTGTAAGGTATTCTTAAAATGGCGCAGTTTTTCGCTTATGCCAGGTCCTAACTTTACCATTCTTATGACCACATTACAGGATTTCCGAATCATGCCATTTGAGAAGAAATGTGATCACATCACCTTCAGAGGCAGTTTTTTGACACAGAGGACTTTGGGCGAATGCAAGGTGTTTCTGTATTCCACCAACCAATTTTTTGTGGAGGTGTTTTATTCGCCAAAACACCAAAAAGTGCTCATGATTAACGCTTTTGATAAATCCAGCGGGCTGGAGCCTTATTTGGACAATATTTCACTGGCGGGCTTGGACACCT
>DASVOT010000268.1:0-6324 GCA_036383235.1 Chryseosolibacter sp. | reverse complement strand
CCGTATCAGGAGTTCTATGACATCTATGAAGCGGATTCAGCGGATGCGGTAACCATCGGCGGAATCGTCGCCGGTCCGGTCCATGGCACCGCTTCCATAAGCGCTGATAAGAAAACGATCCAATACAAGCCCGAGTCCTTCACGTTCATCGGGGCGGATTCCATTAAGTACGAGGTTTGCGACTCCGGCCATCCGTCTTTGTGTACCACGGCCGTCCTGTTTATTGATGTTACGGATAATGACTTTTCTTTCCAGATCTATGAGGGCGTTTCTCCCAACAATGACGGTCAGAATGACTACATGCGGATAGAAGGGATCCACCGGCATCCGAAGAACCTCGTTCGGATTTTCGACAGGTTCAACAACCTGGTTTGGGAAACATCGGATTACGACAATGAGGGCCACCGCTGGGACGGGCAGTCGAACCGCGGGCTTGCGCGGAGCCGGTTGCCGGATGGCACCTACTATTACACGGTCTACCTTGAAGACAATGGGAAATTGTACAGCGGTTTCGTGATCTTAAAAGAAAATTAAATGATACTCCGCCTGCCATGCGTGATATTGGTCGTTTCGCTTTGCTGTTCGCGGGTTGAAGGACAACAGGTGGCCACGTATGCGCAATACATGTTTAACGGCCTGGCCATTAATCCCGCATACGCCGGGAGCCAGGGCGCATTGAGCGCGACGGCCTTGGCCCGGTTCCAGAACGTTGGACTCCGGGGCGCCCCGAACACGCAGACTTTCGCGCTGCACTCGCCGCTGCTCAACAAGCGCGTGTCGCTCGGAATGCTCGTCATTCATGACCAGCTTAGTGTCATCAATCAGACGGGTATTCATTTTTCGTACGCGTATCGGATCCCGGTAAGAAAGCATGCCAACAACACCGCGACGCTCTCTTTTGGTCTGCAGGGCGGCGTCAGTATGTACAACGCCCGATACACCGAGCTGGACCTGTATAGCAACAGTCCGGCCAACCCGAACCCCGGCACCGACGTGGCGTTTTCTCAGGACATCCGGGAAGCGAGACCCAACATCGGCGCGGGCGTGTACTACAGCCAGAGCAATGCCTATCTCGGTATCTCGATGCCCTCGCTCATCAACAACGCCTTCGATCGCGGCGAAGGCTTTCAGACGGTGTATCAATCCATCCCCGTGATCATTACCGGCGGCTATGTTTTCCCGCTGAATACGCTTGTAAAAGTCAAACCGAACTTCCTTTTTAAAACCATCGATAACCGGCCGATCGAGTTCGATGTCAATGCAAACTTTTTGTTTGACGAGGTATTGTGGGCCGGCGTATCCTACAAATCATCCAGACAGATTGCGCTGATCACACAGGTAAAACTGAGCGACCAGCTGCAGTTCGGTTATTCCTATTCCATCTCGGCAGGCCCGGTCCGCACCGTGGAACTCGGGTCCCACGAGATCATGCTTAATTACCGATTCTGGTTCAACGAAAAAGGCGTTGTCTCTCCCCGCTATTTCTGATGAGAAAATATTTCCTTTTCATATTGCCCTTCTTCGCCCTTTCAAACTCGTTTTGCCAGAGTACCAACATCTCCACCTTCTTTAAAAATAACGCCGACAAGGGTGATTATTTTTTTGAGCATTTTGCTTACCGCAACGCGCTCGAAATTTACCTTCAGCGATTCAACCGCGATCCGCGTGATTACCACGTTCGCGAACGGATTGCAATCTGCTACGTTAAGCTCCAGGACCCGGTGTCGGCTGAATTATGGTACCGCGCCCTTGCCCGTGAGCCGGATATGCATGGGGAAACCATGCTCCGGTTTGCCGAAGTCTTGTCCGTCAACGGAAAGTATGATGAGTCGCGGCATTGGTTCGAGGAATATCTGAAAAAGAAGCCCGGCGATCCGATAGCGCTTGCCAAAGTCGACTTCCTGAAAAACCTGGAAAAGTATACAATCACCGACCGGTTTATCATGTCGATGGCCGATTTTGATACTGAATTCAACAGAGACCATTCAGCGTTCGGCGCCCACTTCTTTCACAACGGAGTGGTGTTCGCTTCCTCGAGAGACTCTGACCTGTTCATCAAGCACAAGCCTTTTGACGCGCTGTCGGATGAAGAAACCCTTCTCAATCTCTACTACGCCGAGAAGAACGGGATGGGAGAGTGGCATAAATTCGTTCTCTTCAGCCCGCAGAAATTAAAGACGCCTTATAACGAAGGCCCCATGGCGTTTTATGATCATTTTCGCAAGGGTGGGTTTACGCGATCGATCCTCAGGAAGGGAAAGCCTGTCTATGACGCTACCGGCAAGGTAAACCTCGGGATCTACTTTGCCACCATAACACCTTCGGGTGCGATCGGGAGTGTATCCCCTTTTGAGTACAACAGCGAGGCGTACTCCAACGCGCACCCTTCATTTTCCTCGGATGGCAAAGTAATGTATTTTTCTTCCACGATGCCCGTCGGCCTGGGCGGATCGGATATCTACTACTCTCTCTTCGAGAAAGGGCGATGGACGGAACCGGTCAACGCCGGCGATGCCGTGAATACAGGCGCCGACGAATCTTTCCCGTATATCGCAAACGATACAACATTGTATTTTTCTTCCAATGGTCATGGTGGCCTGGGAGGCCTCGACATCTACGTCAGCTATAAGCGCAACGGGAAGTTCGGAAAACCGATGAACCTTGGACGTCCGATGAACTCGGGATTCGACGACTTCTCCCTCGTCTGCGACAGCCTGGGACGAACCGGCTACATTTCATCCAACGCCGAAGGCGACCGCAGGCATGACCGGATCTTCCGCTACACCGCGAAATTCTATTTTCTGTTTGGTGAAGTCAGGGAAATGAATCACCCGGACAAACCTGTTGCGGGTGTGAAGATCTCCGCGTTCAACGGCAACGGCGACCTGATCGATTCCGCAAGAGCCGATGCGGACGGACGCTTTACCCTCGACCTTCCTTTTGACCAGGATTTTAAAATCCGCGGCGAGAAGGAGGGATTTGAGACCCTGAAGGACCTTCCCTTTTCCACGCGCGGTAAACCCTTTGGCATCGACAGCCTGATGCTGCCGCTCTGGAAACAGAACCTTTTTTCCAGGGGCAGAATCTTCAGCAATGAGACACAATCGATATTGCCGGGCGTAACCGTGACGCTTCAGAATTTGACCGACGGGCTGACCGACACGCTCGTCGTGGATGAGAGTGGCGCGTATCAGTTCCTCGTTAAACCCGCCAGGAAATACAGGATAGAGGGAGCGAAGACCGGATACATCCCGAATGGATTTAACCTCGACACAAAAGGCCTTGTGGAGGGCGATCTGTTGAACGACATCGTGATGGAAGAAATCTACATAGATAAGGAGGTTATCCTCTATGATTACGACAAGCACGACATCACCGGCCCGGCGGCCCGGCAGCTGGATGAGATCGTGAGAACGTTGAGGCGATTTCCCCGTGCTACCGTCAACATCGGGGCGCATTCGGATTCCCGCGGCACCCATGCCTATAACATGAGGCTCTCGAAGAAACGCGCGCAGGCCGCCGGCGATTACCTGGTATCAAAGGGTATTGCCTTGTCCCGGATACACCTGAGCTGGTTTGGTGAAGAGCTCGTGTTGAACAGGTGTAGTGATGGCGTTGAATGTCCCGAAGAAGAGCATTCCAGGAACCGGCGCGGCGAGCTGAAAGTCCAGAAGGAACCCATCGACTAGCGTTCCCTGCAGGAAATAATTTCTTCTGTCGTGTTTCTCTCCGCATGCGTCCTGCGCGGTCCGCTTCACCCGACCACCGTTTTTTTCGACCTGGATATCAGTCGAAAAGTAGATTTTTTTAGCCCACTGTCATTCTGATTCCGGGCGCCTGGGCGCCGGTGTCCGGGGCCAGGCGTCCTCCATTTTTTTCTTTGCCTGAAATTCTCGACTTTAATGGCAACTCTTCCCGGATGCCAACATTCCCAAAAAAGGTCCACACAACCCACCTGCTGGTCGCGGGCCTGTTCCTCGCACTCGTGTTCCTGGTATCGACCTGTGACTCTGTGAAACGCGAGCGTCAATTTTCCGGGGTGGTGCACGCGTCCGGCCGCGAGTTCGCAGGCTCTGTGAAATGCGCTGCCTGCCATCCCTCCATCACCGAATCACATTCCCACACGCCGCATTTTTTGACATCGCGCCCTGCCGGCATTGAATCCGTGAAAGGAAGTTTCGATTCGGGCCAGAATGTTCTGGTGCTCAATGAGAAATTGAAAATCGTAATGGAGAGAACGTCCTCGGGATTATACCAGAAAGGATTCGCGGACGGCGTCGTCGTTGAGCGGAAGCCCTTTGACATCACCATCGGCTCGGGCCGTCAGGGTCAAACGTATTTGTACTGGGAGGGGAAGTCGCTGTTTCAACTTCCGGTTTCATACCATACAGCAACGGGTTCATGGAGCAACAGCCCGGGGTATCCGACGGATCAACTGGTCTTTGGCAGAGACGTGCCCGCGCGATGCCTGGAATGCCACAGCACGTATTTCAAGACCGGACGGGCAGTCAGCGGAAGGGAAACGTTCGACAGAAACCAGGTGATGCTGGGTGTGGATTGTGAGCGCTGTCACGGACCGGCGGCGGACCACGTGAATTTTCACATGGACCATCCCGGCCAAACCACTGCGAAGTACATCGTCAACCCCGCGCGGCTCAGCAGACAACAGAGGCTGGATAATTGCGCCCTCTGCCATTCCGGCGTCCGCGATAACTTTATGCCTTCCTTTACTTTTATGGTGGGCGACAGGCTCGATGATTTCTCGTCACCGGTTTATAGCGGAGACAGCGCCACCACACTGGATGTCCATGGAAACCAGTACGGTTTGCTCATTTCCAGCAAATGCTTCCGGATGAGCGACATGGATTGTTCGTCGTGTCACGACGTCCATGCGAAAGAGACGAAGAACCTGGAATTGTTCTCGTCCCGCTGTATGAACTGCCACCAAAAGGGGAGCGATCATTTCTGCAGGCAGCCGGAGGTTCCAGGTCTCGAGCTGAGCTCGAACTGTATCGACTGCCATATGCCAGCGCTTCCGTCGAGGCAGGTGGTGGTACGCGGCTCGGATCATGCCGGTCCCGAACCATTCTTTGTTCGTACCCACCTGGTGGCTACGTATAAGACACAGGTAAAAGAGTATTTGAAAAAGATTGAAATGGGGGGCCCGCGTGCAAACTGAAAGGGCCGGAATATTACCACGGCTATTCCAGACAGCTGACCGCCCCGGGGGTTTTCATTGCGTCGCCGGTCAGCGGGAAATCCGGAATCGGGCAAGCAGAAAAGAATGTCGCCGGAACCTCCTCGTTCAGAAATAAACTCGCCCGCACGCCCGGGCAAAAAAACAGATTTCAAGTAGATTGCGTCTTACTGGATTAAAAAAATATTCAACTCTTAAGCAGAAAATGTCTATGCGGTTCGTGTGCACAGTCATATTCCTGACCGGGTTCTTTGCCGTCACCCGGGCACAGCAATTACAGGTTTACGATCTCTGGTGTGATAGTAAGGTCAACCCGGTTGGCATCGATGACCCGGCCCCCCGCCTGAGCTGGAAACTGAAGGCGGAAGGAATGAACATCCTGCAGCAGGCATACAGCCTCCGCGTTGCGACCGCGGCGGATTTCAAGAAAGAGCACCTGGTATGGGAGTCGGGAAAGACCGGTGGTGACGAGTCCGCATATGTACCGTACCGCGGTCCGGCATTGAAGCCGGCCACACGTTACTACTGGCAGGTGAAAGTCTGGGATAACAGGAAGAGAGAATCTCCCTGGAGCGGCACCGCCTTCTGGGAGACGGGTATCTTAGCTCCATCCGGGTGGAAAGCAACCTGGATAGAGCCCGTCCAGGATACGGCCCGGTCGCTCGGGACTAACATTCCGGCGCTGATGGTGAGGAAGGACTTTAACATCAGCAAAAAAATTGTTTCCGCGCGCGCATATGTCACCAGCCATGGGTTCTATGAATTGTCGATTAACGGCAGGAAAGTCGGCGACGAGCTGTTGACGCCGGGCTGGACATCTTATAACAAGAGACTGCAATACCAGGTCTATGATATCACGCCGTACCTTCAGCAGGGGAGTAATGCGGTCGGGGCGTTCCTCGGCGATGGATGGTACAGGGGTCGGTTAGGCTGGGCTGAAAACTTCGGGGTCTGGGGAAAGACCCTGGGACTGCTTTGCCAGCTGAGCATCCGCTATGCCGACGGCTCCGAGGAAACGATTGTCTCGGACAAGAGCTGGAAGGGAACGGGCGATGGCCCCATCGTTATGAACAGCATTTACGACGGAGAAACCTACGATGCACGAAAGGAGCTGGACGGATGGAACA
>DASVOT010000267.1:0-3403 GCA_036383235.1 Chryseosolibacter sp. | reverse complement strand
GGATGAAAGCGGCCAACGCCACGAGGATGCCTTTCATCTCATGGACGAATGTCTCCGGTGGTGCGACGAGGCGGGACTACGCGTCGTGCTCGACCTTCACATCCTGCGTTCGCATCATTTCAATGCCGCAGAAAAACCGCTGTGGTCCCACCCTGAGGAGCAGGACAAATTCATTCGCCTGTGGAAGGATTTGTCAGCAAGCGTAAAGCACTGGCCCAACGGAATGCTGGCGTATGAATTCATGAACGAACCCGTAGCCGACGACCCGGAGCAATGGAACACCCTGCTGGCCAGGGTGGCGGACTCCATCCGAAGCTGGGAGCCTGAACGCACCCTCGTGATCGGTTCCAATCGCTGGCAGTCTGCCACCACCTTCGATCAGCTCAGAATCCCCGCCAATGACCGGAATATTATTCTCAGTTACCATTTTTATGAACCGTTCTTCCTCACGCATACGGGTGCGTCCTGGACCAGGCTCAAGGATTTCAAAGGACAGGTGAACTACCCCGGCCAGATTGTGGTGAACGGAGCTTCTGCGGAGGAAACACGTGTCTATAACCGCGATACCCTCGAGCACATGATGCAAAAACCCTTCCGGCTTGCCGACAGTCTCCACCTGCCCCTTTATTGCGGTGAGTTCGGCGTGATCGCGAACGCCCCGAGAGGTCCGAAGCTCGCCTGGTACAAAGACATGGTGGCAATCTTTGAAAAACACAACGTAGCGTACGCAAACTGGAATTTCAAATCGGGCTCTTTTGGCATTGTGGATGAGCACCTGAAACCTGATACCGAGATGGTCAACATTCTGACCGGCCGCGAGAATTAGACGTCGCCGGTTGGATCGGCACGATCATGACGGCTGGCCCATAACGATTCCGTGGCACGCATCCGCGCACGACAGGCAGGATTCGGCGCACAGGCGGCAGTGATCATGATTGTGCTTGTTGCATTCCTCCGCGCACATGCGGCAGATCTTTTCGCAGACCATCAGATATTCGTCCGATATTTCAGAATCCCTTTGAATGAGCCTCGACGCCTGCAAGCAGATGTCGGCGCAATCGCGGTCGAGTTCAATGCAACGCGCCAGCAATGTAATGTTCTCTTCATTCAGGCAGGCTGCTTCGCATTCTTCGCAGGTTAACGCACATTCGATTAATTTTTTGACGAGTTCCTGGTTGGCAACTTTTGTATTGTGGGATAGTGTCTGCATAGCCTTGTTTTTATTTAGCGTTTTGCAGTTTTCCAAAATACTTATGCCGTTTGGCCGCCCGGGGTAAGTGAGTATTAATTTGGACATTTCGGCCGTTAGAAAGCAATCAGCCGGAATATCATGTTTCCCTGAAAGGGCATGTCGTTTTTATAACGGCGTCCAAATATCGAGTCATGAAAAAGTTGCTTCTTACTTGCACCATCGCCCTGTCACTATTGACGCTTCAGTATTGCCGGAACGACAACCGGGAGAAGGTGAACGGCGACAACCCGCGGAGCAACGCCGAACCGCAGAAACCGGTCAAGATGATCGATTACCTCGTGGGCGAATGGAAAATTGACAGCGTGAGGGGCGCAAAGGAGCCTGCTGGCGCCGGAGATCAGGACCAAACACTTACCCTTACAAACGAGGCCCGCTACATTGTGCGCTCGGGGACCAAGAAAATCGATAGCGGAGCCTACCGCATGAATGAGCAGCTGAAGAATCTTTACTTCGAAAGCGAGGCAAACCAAAAACCGCGTGAATATGAAGTGCAGGTGAAAGAGGATACGCTCGTTCTCACTTCCAGGGACGACAAGGATGAGACGGTTTACATCTACAGCCGCAATTGACAAACGGGCACCGGCGCCCGGATCACCTGCCGCCGGACACTGATTGACGTCTTCGCATTACCTCCCGCCACGTTGTCAGGATGATCTTCTCTTCTTTCAGGAATTTTCTGAATGACGGATCCATCATCGCGAGCAGGTCCGCTTTGCGCACTGTCCCCGAGCCGGAGATGAAACGGAACTCGTCGCCGGGGGCAGTACAGTGCATGATCACCATGGTCAGGCCAGGTTTCACCTCACGGATCGTCTCCATATACCTGGAGGAAGCGATCCGCTGAAGTTGCTCATCCGTGGCGTTGTCGGGGTACCCGAAGTCGTAGCTGACGTTATGAAGATCATCCAGGACAGGGAGGCCGGCGTCCCAGATCATCTTGCCCGTTGCCTGTAACTGCTTCATTATTTCAGGAGTGACATCCCTGCTCTTCCCGATCATGGTGTCGTGCCCACCGGGAAACATCACGGGAATTTTATTTTCAATGCCGACCTTGACATACCTTTCAAGAAACTGCGGAGTTGCAAACAGCGTCCCCATGTGAGAATCAAGGTGAGTGGGCTCGAAGCCCATGTCGCGGGCGCGCTTCAGCTGCGCGCGGATCTCTGCCTCCACTTCGTCAGCTGACGCATGCTTCACGACGTCGGCGACGGAATGCCACAACGCACCCTCTTCATCTACGAGGCCCGGCACCGCCGGCCGGCCCGACAGCGGGGGCCACCGGTAGTCTTTCCATTCAGAGGTCAGCGTCAGGTGGAGGCCGGCGTCGGTCTGGGGGTGCTCCTTCAGATAGTGCACAAACCCCGGCACCCAGGGACATGGCATCATCACACTCATGGAAGTCGCCACGCCTTTTTCGGTAGCCTGTATCGCTCCCTGGTTGGAATCCCACGACATGCCCACGTCATCCACATGGAGAATGAGCACGCGCGACCCCTTCGGAAATCCGAGCCTTTCGGCATAAGTGGGGTCCTGGCAGTTGCCCCGCAGCGAAGCAAACGTCAGCAAAATAATAAGAAGTCTTCGGAGCATATCGCAGTTTTTGAATCCGTTAGTTGAAATAATCTGGTTGAATTCCGTCCGGCAGAAGCATGCGTTTCTGGTCCGGGCTGTGTCCGATGACACGCTGTAAGATAAACCTTTCAAAATAATATATCGGAATTTCCTGAGGCGCGGCCGACAGTATTTTTTGGCAGATTCATTCCAACAGGCCGCAGCGGTGCAGCTCCTTTGCCTCGCTTTTGCTGTGGGGTCGAGTGCCCTGGCGAAAAGGACCGGGGGCCGGTGGATGGATTAATCTATCGGGGACGTGGTTTTGGTTCCGGCGGCGGAATGCCAAGCGGCGGTATTCTCCTCGACGGCCATGAGATCAAAGGCACCTTTATCAGCCAGCCGACCGAAAGCGCCGTTGGTTCACGTTTAATTAGAATTATCTTTGCGACATTCTTTCGCATGGCAGAAATTGTCAAACTTCACGCATTCCTCGTCTCCAATCAGATCGACATCAAGGGAATCAAAGCGCTGCTGGAAATGAAGCCCCTTGCGGATTCGTCGTCGGAATTGTTTTACGGAACCGGCGGCAGATACCAGTAT
>DASVOT010000266.1:0-2705 GCA_036383235.1 Chryseosolibacter sp. | reverse complement strand
AGTACGGTCGGGTCATTTAACAATGCGGAAGCGATCGCCAGCCGCTGTTTCATTCCCAGGGAATAGGTCTTGTATTTGTCGTTTCTTCTGTCAGTGAGTTCGACAAGGTCCAGCACGCCGGGAATATTTTCAGGCGGGCATTGCTTAATCATGGCATTGAGTTCCAGATTTTTCTGACCGCTGAGGTACGGATAAAAAATCGGATGTTCGAGAACGGCGCCGATCCGTTTTCTGATTTGATTGGATGGCGGCTCGCCAAACCAGGTAAAATTACCGGAAGTGGGATTGATAACTCCCATCAGCATGCCGAGCGTGGTGGTCTTCCCGCTTCCGTTGGGTCCAAGCATGCCGAACACCTGACCCCGCTGCACCTCGAGGTTCAGCTGGCTGACGGCTTTGATCGCTCCAAAATGCTTTGTAAGATTTGAAATGGTTAAGACTGTTTCCACAAATATTGGTATTTCAGTAGATCGCTTCCTCTATTTGTCGCCTGCCTTGTGATCCTTGCTGCCACCTGTAAACGCTTTAATCTTGCTTCCGATATCCGTGCTTTGGTCGAGGGTGGTGTACAATTTATTGATCTTGTTCAACGCAATGCTTCCAAGGATATCGAGGATGTAGAGGTTTGTGGAGTCGTTGACGAGAACGAGCATGCCTTTCGTTTTGCCGCCTTGTTCTTTGATATAGACGTCGAAATTCTTCCCTTCATGCCGGCTCGTCAGCGCTTCCTCGAACGATTCGGCTTTATAGTCGGAGAGGAGTTTCCGGAAATCGCCCTCGCGAAAATTGCTTTCATTTTTGCGGATCATCAGAAATCTCATTTTTTCAATATCCTTTATCAGCTCGTCAAAATCCTTGTCTTCGCTTTGATTGAGCATCCTTAAGGTATTATTGTAAAAAAAGAGGGAGAGCGCGTCATGGTGTTTTTTCTGCAGGGCTTCTGTGGTCGAGCTCTGCGCGTGGAGCCAGGCCGGAGCCAGCGCCGCGGCGGCGAAGATGAGGAGTCTTATCTGTTTCATAATGAGGCTTGATCTGCAGGTAAGCGGTCGCATTTTTTCAATCGCTCGGGGTCGATGTATCCTTTAATTTCGACGGCAGTCACTTGCGCTTCGTCTTGTATCAGGATGAGGTAGCGGTTGATTTTTGAGTTCTTCACGGGTTGAAGATAGACATTTACTTCGTTTCCGTTTTCGCGAACGACGGCAAGCTGTTCAAAGCCGTCGTTGCGGACGATATTCCTGAAGCCATTCACCGAGACGCGTTGTGCGGAGAAGGCGGCGGTCGGAATGGTCAGCAGGCGAATGTTTTTGACCTTCCTGATCGCCCTGCTGAACTCGCGTTCGCCCGCCAGCCTCAGAATGGAGCGCGAGAGGAACCCGGAGGCGCGGAAGGAGAACACGTCTTCCGTTGACGAGAATTTATTTTTCAGGGTGAGGAAGCTGCGGCTTTGGGCCATCGAGAGCGATGGTTCTGCCAGCAGGAAGGCAACCAGGACGACGATGGTTTTCATGTTTGCTTAGTCTGTGAGGTGATGGTGATTCCGAGCGGGGGGCGGCGCTTTGCGCGGTCAGTTTTTCCGCTCCCGCGAATTATCGCCCGCACCTTTGTCCTTGTGACTGTCTTCCATGTTCTTGAGATTTTCGAGTCCTTTGATGTTCATCTTGCTGCCGATGCGCGAGATCTGCTTCAGGTCAATTTCACCGAAGATGCTCAGGATCATGAACTCCTCATTTCCGCCTACGACCATCAGCATTTCGGAGATTTTTCCTCCCTTTTCGTCGATCATGAATTTCATGTCTTTATCCTTATCGCGGACCGACATCAGTTCCTCGAAATTTTTAGGGATGAGGCCGAGCGCTTCCCGGTACAGCTCCCGCGAGTTGCGGGCGTTTTCTTTGGCGAGTATTTTCAGGCCTTTTAGTTTGCTGATGGCTTGCAGCACTTCTTTATCTTCGGGAGTTTCCGCCTCCATCTGGGTAAAGAGTCCAAACATTTTGCTGGAGATATTTACATTCGTAAAGGATTCGTCGTCCTGGTACTTGCTAAAAAATTTCGAGATGACATCCTGGCCCTTTGCGGCAGTGAGCGTTATCATCAGCGCCATGATCACGACAATCTTTTTCATATTCTTAAGTTTTAAATTCACGTTTTCGTTTTCGATTAATTTTTATAATTCCGGCTTTGTGTCTTTTTTTCGAACATCCTGTTGCGCTTCATTGAAGAGGTTGATCTTTTTCGCATGTTCCTCCGCTGTTCCAAAGCTTTTCGAGATCATCATCAGCGCCTTTTTTGTTTCTTCGAATGCCATCTTGGGATCGCTGTACGTGTCGGCCATTTCCGGAGGGCTGGTTTTCCGGACTTCGAGGCGAACCAGCCATACGGCCGTGATGAGGACGGCGATGCCTGCCGCGATGCGCATGGAATTGAACAGCAGGCTGGCGGCCTTTCCTTTCTTCGGGCCTTGTATCCGGCTCATCACCGCGCGGTCGAAGCCGGCTTCGGTCAGCGATTTATTCTTCTGCGCATCGAAATACCGGAACAGGGCTGCAGTTTCCTGAAGATGATCGGGGATGTCTGTCTGGCGGAAGAACGCGCGCAACTGTTGCTCTTCTTCCAGCGAAGTCTCGCAGTTCCAGTACCTGCTTAACAGCTGATCGATTTTCTCAGAGTCCATACGCATCTATTTTAGTCATCCTTTCGCGAAC
>DASVOT010000265.1:0-5928 GCA_036383235.1 Chryseosolibacter sp. | reverse complement strand
CCATATTACGATTTCTCAAACGCAAGTGAGAGCCAGGAAAGAAGTGTATTTAACCGATTTCTAAATAATACGGTATTAAAGTCGATTGCCGATCTGTTTTCAGAAATGAATACGTATGAGCAGCACCTGAAAACACTCGACGGCCTCAAGGCGGTTGCGGCCAGGCAGAAGGATCACCCCACCTTTGTGTATTTTCATCTCCTTGCGCCTCATCAGCCTTATGTTATGGATTCTCTGGCCCATGAAATACCCTTTTACAAAATACCCAAATCCAACAGCAAATCGGGATACCTCGGGCAACTTAAAGGGTTAAACAAACTGATCCTCAAAACTGTAAGGGAGATCCTGAGCCATTACCACCAACCGACACTTCCGGTTATTCTCATCCAGGGAGACCACGGATTCAGGTACCTGCCTGATCACCCCGAAGAAAGCGCAACCATACTCAACGCTTATCTTCTTCCAAAAGGCAATGACAGACTTTACCCGGAAATATCCCCCTATAATACGTTCCGTGTATTGTTCAACACCTATTTCAATACCCACCTCACACTGCTGGGAGATGCCCGCCCGAAGCTCAGAAAATGATTCTATCAATCCAGCCTTTCGAACCAAGAATCACCAAGAGTAAGAGCAAGGCGAGTGTGCGTGCTTAAGCCTTTGATTTCCTTACAAGAATAGTAAAATCGTAGAGGTTATAGTCATGTAGTAAAGCAACGTTTCGGGAAAAATTAACCTTGCAGTAATCGAATAAAAAGCAAGGGTCAGCATAATAAAGATCGCTTTTCATGAGCTTGGTATCAGAATACTTGGTCAGGAGGTTAAACGCAAAGCCTAACTCGCTACTCTCATGCATCTGCTGTAAAGTCTTAAGGATATAGGAAAGCCAGTTTTCCTCCGAGTAGTCAAAGCGCCGGTTAAAAATTCCGCTGGCAATTGTGTAGTCTGCCAATTTCATCGACCTCGGTTCATCTATAACTTCAAAAACGACCTGTCCCTCCCGGCTTCCGAATTTCCGCCTGGCGCTTTCAATCATACCCGGAACGATATCGTATCCGTAATAAGTAAAATCCATGCCCAACGCATCCAGACAGCCGACAAAATCACCGAGACCGCATCCCAGATCATTGAGACTGAATGGAGCCTGGCCAGTAATGATCTTTGCCAACTGTTGGAACCTGATCTCCTGTGCTTCCCTATTTTTCCAATTCACAGCCTGTGGAGAATCTCCGAACTCTTTCAAAAGATCAGAGTAAAGTTTTTTTGACTCTTCGTGCATTAATTCCTCCGGTAAACACCCTTAATAATTGAAATGGGGCGGCCCTTAATCTCCAAAAACATTTTTGATAAGTAAATTCCGATGACCCCCAGCAGAAAAGTGATGATTCCGCCGATCAGCCACAGCGATGCCATAATACTTGTCCATCCCTCAATATTGACATCGTACAACCATTTTTTGACCAGAATTACGATTAGACCAACAGCAGAAAGGAACGACCAGGCAAGCCCAATAAAAAAAATAAAATACAAAGGCCGGTGACTGATGGACGTCACTACCTCGATGCTTCGTTTTAATTTCTTTGCGAATGTATAAGTGGTGGTCCCTTTACTCTTCTTTTGTACCGTAAGAGCGACCTGGCGAAACCCAGCGAAAATAAAAATCGCCCAAACATCTAATGTTTTCTCGGAGAAGCTCGTGACCGCCTTCACATATTGGTGTTTCATCAGCCTTGCCGTCAATGTATTTGCCGGGTACTCAAAATCACTGAGCGCACTCAACATCTTGTAAAACAACGCACCGGAAATCCTCTCAAAACGACCTCCTTTCCTTTTCGCCTGAACTCCGTACACCACATCAATTGTCGGGTCCTCTTGCATTTTGGTCCAGTACAGCTGCAAAAGTTCAGGATCTTCTTCGAGATCACAATCAATCAAGAAAACGAAATCTCCTTGCGCAGCTTCAAGACCGGTGAAGATGGCCTGATGGTGACCGAAATTCCTCGAGAGGTCGACAAGAACAATCCTGGGATCCTTCAGTTGAAGTTGAAGCACTGCGGCAGCAGCGTTATCAGGCGAACCATCATTAACAAAGATAATTTCATAGTGATCTGTAATCTTACTTACTGCCTCGTGAACCCTCCCGTAAAATTCGTGCAAGTATTGCTCAGAGAAATATAACGTTGTTACTACAGATAATCTCACGGCTAAATTCGGTTCAGGTATGCCGGCGCATTGCTGCCTTCGTTGAAAAGCAAATCAATTATGGAAACGTGATGGTCAAAGGGTTCATATAACTGCCGATAAACCGGATAGTTGGAATAATCCACCCAGGTCACCTTAATATGATTCTCTTCAAACTGTTTAAGATCGAGATAATTTTTCGCCGCCGGACCTGAAATATATTCGCTGGCCTTTAAACACTTGGATATATGCACTAACCTTTCGGTCTTTCCGGAGGGTGGGTCAAAATCCATTGACCAATGAATCGGCGTCTCTATTTTCAGCAGCAAATTTATCAATTTAATGAAGTTAAAATTAATAATACTTAGATTTCGCTCCTTGCTGCCCAGATAAATATTTTCAAAATATTCCCGGTACTCAGCAAAATACGGAGACCTTTTGTAGGCGTTCTGTATGGCGTTCCAATGATCAATGCGCCAATGGTCGTTGGCGGTCTGTACGTCCTTTATCCTGATATAATAGTTCCCTTTCACATCTACCGGAATTGTCAGCCACTTTACGCCCGCCTGCGTTTTAATGAGGTTTCTGTTCCTCCAGTCCCTTCGGGTGTATTGCACATCGTCAAGTAAAACAAATGCATCAGTTTCGCGGATGACGTTAAAATAGCCTTTCCAGGGAATATAATTCGACTGGGTGATCGCAATGCGCCTGTTCATTGTCAAATTTTTATCGAATTAATTCAATACAGAAAGGATATAAAGATCAATTGGCAGTCCATGCGGGGGGTTGTAACTCTCATCTTTAACCGGTCGGACGAAGATAATGTTATTCAAGATAACCCAACATTCAGGAATCATGTCCCGGCAGCAAATTTTGTCGCCTGGAACTACTCGGACAATCACAGCGCCGGCGTGCGAAAGTCGTCGCTCACACTGGCCCAATTTACCCGCTGACCGAACCTCAAGGACTTTTTTCGGGGGCATGTATAGCGCTCCAAAATAAAATCAAAGTCTGTGCTGAACAGTTCCCAATTCGAATCCTTTCCTTATTTTTGGCCTCCCAGACCCTGAATTATGGCCATCCAACTAGCGGCTGCAATAACTTCATTCGTCATCTCATTCCTGATCGTACCGGTCATCATCAAGTATTCCCTCAAAAAAAACCTGCTTGACATACCCGGCCGGCGGAAAATCCATAAGAAAGTCACCCCCTCGATGGGCGGAATCGCCATCTTCTGCGGGTTCTTTATCTCCTCCCTCATCTGGATCGACCTCAGCCGTTGGACAGAAATAAAATGGATCCTGGTCGCCCTCTTCGTCATCTTCTTCATCGGCGTCCGCGACGACCTGGTGCCCCTGAGGGCCATCTTCAAACTCGTCGGCCAGATCCTCGCCGCAACCCTGCTCATCGTCTTCTTCGACCTGCGCATCGATTCCCTCTATGGCATCCTCGGCATCAATGACCTGCCCGACTGGCTTAGCTATACCATCACCATCTTCACCATCATCATCATCACCAACTCGTTCAACCTCATCGACGGACTCGACGGGCTGGCCGGAACCATCGCCATCATCGCCCTCGGTTGCTTCGGTACCTGGTTCTACCTCATCGGCGATACCACCTTCGCCATACTCGCCTATACCATGCTCGGCGCCATCCTCGCCTTCCTGATCTTTAACTGGGAACCTTCCGAAGTCTTCATGGGCGACACCGGTGCCCTTGTCATCGGCATGCTCCTCGCCATCCTGGCAATTCATTTCATCAACACCAACTTTGCCCTCCCGGCAGATGCACCCTACAAGTTCCTCTCGTCGATCGGAACGGCCGCCTGCTTTATCATTATCCCCCTGGTCGACACATCCCGTATCATCATCCTCCGGCTCTTCAAAGGCAAATCTCCCTTCAAACCCGACAAAAGCCATATCCACCACGCCATCATGCGCCTGGGAAAAACCCATAGCCAGACTACCCTCATCCTCGCCGGAACACATTGCTTTTTTATCGGAATGGCCATCCTCCTCCACAACCTGTCCGAACGATATATCCTCCTCGCAGTGTTCGGCCTTTCCATTGCGCTCAGCGTGACCCTCGACCGGCTGATCCTGAGACGACTGGACGTCAAAGAAGTACCCGACTGAGCACGTCACCGCCCCTACCGCATTCCCCCCAAATTCCCTATTTTTGCCCGCACGATTGCTTCCCATGGAAAACCGTATCAAAGATCTTTTAAAAGAAGTGAATGAATTTGTCGCTACAGACAAACCCTCCCTCGAATCGTTCCGCCTGAAATACGTCTCAAAAAAAGGCGCTGTCGCCGAGCTCTTCGAGGAACTGAAACAACTGCCCCCCGACCGGAAAAAGGAAACCGGCAGAATACTGAACGAGCTGAAAAAGGCCGCGGAAGCAAAGTTCACCGAAATGTCTAACGAGCTGGAGACGGCCCGGGAAATCAAAACCGATATCGACCTCACCCTCCCGCCCGTACCCAACAAGGTGGGCAACCGCCACCCGCTCACCCTCACGAAATACCGGATCATCGAGATCTTCGAACGCCTCGGGTTTAACGTCGCCGACGGTCCGGAAATCGAAGACGACTGGCATAACTTCTCGGCCCTCAACTTCGCTCCCAACCACCCGGCCAGGGAAATGCAGGATACTTTCTTCATCGAGAAATCCAATAAAGACGGCGGCGACGTGCTGCTCAGAACCCATACCTCCAACGTACAGATACGGCTGCTGGAAAACCAGAAGCCACCCGTTCGCGCGATCATGCCCGGAAGGGTCTATCGCAATGAGGCCATCTCCGCCCGGGCTCACTGCTTCTTCCACCAGGTGGAGGCACTGTATGTGGACAGAAACGTGAGCTTCGCGGACCTCAAACAGACGCTCTTTCACTTCGCGAAAGAAATGTACGGCAAGGACATCCAGCTTCGCCTGCGCCCCTCCTTCTTTCCCTTCACCGAGCCAAGCGCCGAGATCGACGTCACCTGCCTCATCTGCAAAGGCGCCGGCTGCGTGGTCTGCAAACGCAGCGGCTGGGTGGAAATTGCCGGTGCGGGCATGGTTCATCCCAACGTCCTGCGAAACTGCGGAGTGGACCCGGAAGAATTTACGGGCTTTGCCTTCGGGATGGGTATTGAACGGGTAACCCAGCTGAGATACCAGGTGAACGACCTGCGCCTTTATTCGGAAAATGACATCCGTTTTCTTCGCCAGTTCCAAAGCGAGGGGATTGTATGAGCAACGTGATAAAAAAAGTTGCCGTGGTCGGATCGGGCACCATGGGCCAGGGAATCGCCCAGGTGTGCGCCGCTTCCGGATACGACGTGCTGCTGTATGATATCGAAGCTCCCCTGCTTAAATCCGCCTTGTCGAAGCTTAGAAAAACGCTGGACAACCTTGTTGAAAAACAAAAGGTGTCGGCGGCAGAAGCCAGGGAAACCCTCGCCCGGATCAAGACCATCACCGATTTCCGGCAGCTCCAGGTCGACCTGGTAATTGAAGCGGTAGTAGAAAATCTGGAAGTAAAACAAAAGATCTTCCAGGAAATCGAAAAGATTAACGACAGCGACTGCATCCTCACCACCAACACTTCTTCTATTCCCGTGACGAGGATCGGGTCGGTGCTCCGGCATCCGGAGCGATTCGCCGGCCTCCATTTCTTCAACCCTGCGCCCGTTATGAAACTGGTCGAGATCGTGCAGGGTGGCTCGACAGCCGGCTTTACACTCCAGGCTTTAAAAGATT
>DASVOT010000264.1:0-3728 GCA_036383235.1 Chryseosolibacter sp. | reverse complement strand
GGTGTTCACCACCACCCCCTTTTCCTTTGCCGCACCACAGGCTACGTCATACGACACATTTCCCTGCGTAAATTCCTCGTTGCCTGCAATGAAGATCATCTTCAGATCAGCGTTGGAGGCCGACCACGCCAGCTGATTCAGTGACGTCTTGATCACCTGTCCGCAAAATTCACTGCCTCCATTGGTGCGCAATGAAAACAACTTCTCCGAAATAACATCCAGGTCATCCGTTAAGCCACTCACCTGGCGGATATAACCTTCTTCAGGCGAAAGTCCGTCGTTGCCGTCTTCATAGAGCGCGATCTTGATATTGGGCTGCTGACCATCTCCGCATTTGGCCGCGGCCACTTCGTTCACGATCCGCCACAACTGCGACTTTGCCTGGTCGATCAGGCCATCCATACTGTTGCTCGTATCAAGCAAAAGCGCGAGCATGATCGTTTGGCCTTTTGCAGGATCAGCCGATCGGTTGTCGGCATTGAGTTTGTCCGTCGTGAAGCTCATGGACAGGAAAGCAACCAGGCACACAAGGAACCTGGAAAGTATGCGGTAATGACGCAGTAGTTTCATAATAGCCAGCATTTTGTTTTTGGTAAAGTTCACGCGAAAATGCCGCACACGATACCTAAACTCCGTGAAGGCGCGCGCTCACTAAGGGAAGCCGGCCCGGGACTGAGTGAGCCGGTAGAATAGAACCCCTGCCGCGCCAAATCGGTAAATATTATTGTGTTAACTTTCCGCAGAACAGGGTTCGGACTATGATCAAACGATTACTCCTCCTCGCTTTTCTTGCCACGCTGCTGGCCGGACCATGCTTTGGGCAAAAGGAGAAAGAGTCGTATAAGAAAAGTTTATTCAGCCGGGCCAGCGCTGAACAATTGTTGAATGAGGCCCAAGCCCTGATATCAGCAAACCCCGATTCCGTACTCGACAGGGTTCAGCAGGCATTGGCGATCAGCGTGGCACAGCGCGACGAATTCAGTGAAGGGCGCGCCTACATCCTGTTGGCTGAAGTAAACGAAGGGATCCTGGAATGGAAGCTGGCATACGAAAACTATCTTCGTGCCAAAGACAAGCTGGCCTCTCACAAGAATTCTCCGGAATACATCCAGACCCTGAAAGGGCTTGGTAATACGGCCCTGAAGTTGCGGGACTACACCTCCGCGCGTCAATATTACCAGGATGCCTTGACCTTTCCCCTCACCAGCGCAGAGCGAATGGAGTTTACGATCGCGGTTTCGGAAGTGTATTACCAGATGAGGAGCTACCAGGAAGCGTTCAGTGTACTGGACAGTGCGTATCAGCTTCCCGAGGTACAGGATCCGCAATTCCAAAACCAGTGCCAAAAAATAGATGTCCGCATGAACGGGCTCGACACGAACCAGAGCCTCTACAGCAATCCGCTGAATGCCATTCGCAGCGGGAATCATGTAAGTTCGCGGGAACAGCAATCGGTACAGCAAACCAAAGATGAGATCGTCGATGTGCTGCAACAGAATAAGTTATACGATCAAGAGATCCATTTGCGAAAGCAGTCCATCGAATTCAACACCCGGTTGAACAACCTGGCGGAAGTCAGCAAAGACCGGGTGGCCATCAGCAAAAACCTGGATGCAAAGGGACAAACGTCCGCCGCTATCCGGGAAGCCGAGGAGGCGGCGCGCATCGCCACGACCATCGACAATCCCTTGACGGAAGCAAGCGCTTTTCTGTCCCTGGCCGACCTTTATGAGAAAAATGGCCAGCCCGGCAAAGCGCTCCGTGCATATAAAAGATACCGCGATGCGATCGGCCGGAAGGAAGCGCAAAGTGAGAGCCGGTTGGTGGAAAGATCGGAGCTCATCCGAAAGCAAAAGGAAATTGAAGAGTACACGAAGAATATTTCCATCGGACAGCGCGAGGAAACCATTGAGCAGGCAACCGTCTCCCGCCAGCAACTCGCCCTCTATGGGTTGCTCGCGATCATCCTCATCATTGGCGTTACCTCTTTCTTTATTTACAAGAATGCGCAGGCCAGCAAGTTGGCCAATCGCCTCCTTGCGTTGAAATCGTTGCGCGGCCAGATGAATCCGCATTTCATTTTCAACGCATTGAACTCGGTTAATCAGTTTATCTCGCAACAGGACGAGCGAACGACCAACCGGTTTATCTCCGAGGTCTCTTTGCTGATGCGGCTGGTCCTGGAGAACTCGCAGGAAGACTTTATTTCCTTGCAAAAGGAAGCGGAAATTCTTTCCTTATATCTGAAACTCGAGCACTACCGGTTCCGCGACAAATTTGACTATGAGATAAAAATGGATGAAAATGTCAACCCCGAGGCCATTCAAATTCCACCCATGCTGATACAGCCCTATATCGAGAATGCAGTCTGGCATGGACTCCGGTACCGAAATGAAAAAGGAAAATTGCTTCTGCATTTCTACAGGCAAAACGGCGACCTTGTGGCGGAGGTCACCGACGATGGCGTTGGGCGACAGCGCTCAGCGGAACTGAAAACCGGGAACCAAAAGAAACATAACTCCACGGGACTGAAAAACATTGAGGAGCGGCTGGCGATCATCAACAAAGTGTATCGGCTGGATTATCGCGTGCACATTGAAGATCGCGAGAACAACGGTACCCGTGTGAGCGTATACCTTCCGGTCACCGACCACAGTTAAACGACGACGATGAAGGCCGTAATTATCGATGACGAAGAAGACAGCCGGAAGATACTGGCGGGCTACCTGGCGAAGTATTGTGCCGACGTCGAAGTATGTGGTTTTGGGGAATCCGTAGCGACGGGCAGCAAGGTCATACAGGAACATACTCCCGACGTTGTGTTCCTTGACATAGAGATGCCTTACGGAAATGGTTTTGATCTTCTCGACAGCATAAGGGAAATTACCTTCGAAACGGTATTCGTCACGGCCTTCGATCATTATGCCATCCAGGCATTAAACCAGAGCGCCGCCTACTATTTGCTGAAGCCCATTAGCATTGACGAGCTCATCCTAGCCGTAAACAAGATCCGCGCCGAGCGAAGTGAAGCGAGCTATCCGCGTCACAGCAGGGTGTTGCTGGACAACCTGCGGGCGCCGGTCAATCAAAAGATCATGTTGCCAACGATGGAAGGATTTGAGATTGTGACCATCAATACCATCCTGTACTGTGAGGCCGCTGATAATTTCACACGGTTTTACCTGGAGGGGGCCGCGAATCCCCTGCTCATCTGCAAGACCCTGAAGTACTTTGAAGAGATCCTAAAGGAGCATCGATTCCTCCGGATCCATCGCTCTTACCTGATCAATCCTGACTATGTAATCCGGTACACGAAGGGCAAGGGAGGTTCGGTTACCATGAAGAACAACAGGGAGCTGGAGATGTCTGCGGAAAAGAGGCAGCAGTTTTTGGGAATGTTTGAAAGGTAGGTGGTTTTCGGTAAATCGGTCGTCGGTAGTTGGTATTCGTGCCTGTGTGCAATCGACCTGGTCACGACGAATGCTTTATGCCAACAGTCATAATGCTTATCTTGAAACAAATATTGATAACAGATCATGCGCCTGGCCAGCCTTTCCATGTTCGCCTTTCTGGTGACAACTTCACCGTTGCAGGCCCAGCACAAGACCGACACGCTGTTGCGAAACATTCTTCTCAGCAGCCACAGCGAAGTTCTGAACACCATCCTCACCCACCCCGATAGTTTCCGCCTGCAGATCATTTATACTCAGATCAACCGGGACGCGCAC
>DASVOT010000263.1:0-11256 GCA_036383235.1 Chryseosolibacter sp. | reverse complement strand
TCAGATGGCGCTGAAAAAGTGCCATCCGCGTTTGCCCGTCGCTGAAACCATTATCCCCATCGGCCCCTCGAGGTTTGTCGTCCGCTACGATGTGGCAGACAGCGAACATAAGCCCCACTACTTCCTGGATGGCACAACCAGGCAAGCCTATATACGGGTGAACGACCAGAGCATCAAAGCAAGCCGCGAAGTAAGGGAGATTGCAAGAAGGTCGAAGCTCAATAAAGACATCCGTTTTCACTATGGCGAGCATGAAAAATTTCTCATGACGTATCTGGATATGAACCCCGCCATCACCCTGAAAGAATTCATGAATGTCAGCGGACTGAAAAGATTTTATGCTTCCAGGAAACTCGTGCTGCTGGTGCTTGCCAATGTGCTGCAGATCACTCCTCATGAAAAAGGAGATCTTTTCTCGCTCGCCTTCGGCAACGAATCGGGACAATAAGATTAGTAAAAAAATTGTGTTTTTAAAAGTGAAAGCTTTCGGAGCGATTATTTACATTTAGTGAACCAAGTTCTTTGTGAAGTATGCCAAAAACCAAGAAGGAGAAGAAGATCTTCGTACTCGACACCTCCGTCATTATCTATGAACACAACTCAATCCTGAACTTTGATGAACACGACGTTGGAATTCCGATAACCGTCCTGGAGGAACTTGACAATTTCAAGAAGGGAAATGACACCAAGAATTTTGAAGCGCGCGAATTTATCCGCCTGATCGACAAGCTGGCGAAAGGCCAGATGTTGCATCAGTGGAATCCCATGAACGGGAAGACCAAAGGAAAATTCAAGGTCCTGATGGGCACCAACAGCGCGATCGATGCCAACAAGATCTTCAACGAAGAGAAACCCGATCACCGCATCCTGAACTCCGCCCTGCAACTGCAGAAAGAGGAAAAAAATCAGCGCGTCATACTCGTCTCAAAAGATGTGAACCTGCGGCTGAAAGCCAAAGCGCTCGGCCTTCAGTCCGAGGACTATACCACCGGGAAGGTTCAGAACATTTCGTCTCTTTACACGGGCAAGACGATTGTAGAAGAGGCCGATCCCAATACGATCAATCTTCTGTACGAGAAAGGGTATTGTCCGCCCGAAGACCTGCTGGGCAAAACGGCTCCCCTGAAAAATCATTACTATATTTTCAAAAGCGGAAAAAAATCGGCGCTCGCATATTTCAATCCCTTCAACGGGATGATGGAGCACGTGGAGAAGCGATCGGTATATGGGGTCAAGCCCAGAAATGCCGAGCAGACGTTCGCGATTCATGCTGCGCTCAAACCGGACATCAAGCTGGTATCGATCCAGGGTGTCGCAGGAACAGGAAAGACGTTGCTCGCACTCGCCGCTGCGCTTGAACAAAAAAGAGAATACAAACAGATCTACCTCGCCAGGCCCATCGTTCCCCTGAGCAACAAAGACATTGGATTCCTGCCCGGTGATATCAAGTCGAAGGTGAATCCGTATATGGAACCGCTGTGGGATAATCTCAAATTCATTCAAAATCAATACAGCGAATCTGACAAGGAATACTCAAAGATCACGGAAATGGTGAATCAGGAAAAGCTGGTCATCACACCGCTGGCCTACATCCGCGGAAGAAGCCTGTCAAACATCTGCTTTATCGTTGACGAGGCTCAGAACCTTACGCCTCATGAAGTGAAGACCATCATCACGCGGGCCGGAGAAAATACCAAGATCATTTTTACCGGCGACATCTATCAGATCGATACCCCGTATCTCGATTCGCAAAGCAATGGCCTCTCCACGCTCATCGACCGGCTAAAAGACCACGAATTGTACGCCCACATTACCCTTGAAAAAGGAGAACGGTCTGAACTCGCCAACCTGGCAAACACACTGCTCTAATAGCATTCTACACGAAAGAGTTCGAAAGATCCATTTCCCTTTTTTATTATTAAGTCCCAGACTTGGAACCTGGAATGGCGGAATTACGCCAGGAAACGTCGTTTGAAGTGTTTTTTGGATTGGCCCGGTAATGGCTAATTGACAGGGCATAATACTGGACAATTATGTTATTGAAGTTAATGTTTAACCTGTTGTCAACGACCCGACAGGCAGCGTTCATGAAGCGCAGGGGAATCGTGTTGGGCACCCGCAAAAAGGATGGCCGTCAAAGCTATCTGTACATGGTGAACAACCTGTTCGCAGAGATCCGGTATGAAAATGACAATCCCCGGTTGAAGGTGGAGTCGCTGGTGCTGTTGAGCGGGCTGGCTGATTTGAACCGGTACATGGAGAAAGACTTGCGCACCGCAATCAATGCACTGCCGAACCTTAAGAATTATTGGATGTAGAGCTGCGCGCCCGGTTCGCCCGCGTTATTTCTTTTTCGATAGCGCCTTTACCATGGTTTCACCGATCTCTGCAGGAGACTCCACAACGGTGATACCGCATTCTTTCATGATCTTCATCTTGGCTGCAGCTGTATCTTCCGCTCCTCCGATGATGGCCCCGGCATGTCCCATTCTGCGGCCGGGAGGAGCGGTCTGTCCGGCGATAAATCCAACGACTGGTTTTTTGTTTCCATTGTCTTTTATCCACCTGGCCGCCACTGGCTCATAGTTGCCCCCGATCTCTCCGATCATGACGATCGCTTCTGTTTCGGGATCATTCATCAGCATTTCCACCGCCTCTTTGGTAGGCGTTCCAATGATCGGATCCCCACCGATGCCGATGGCCGTTGAAATCCCAAGCCCGGCTTTCACAATCTGGTCGGCGGCCTCATAAGTAAGGGTTCCTGATTTGGAAACAATTCCGATCTTCCCTTTCTTGAACACAAAGCCCGGCATAATTCCCACCTTCGCTTCCCCCGGAGTGATCACACCCGGACAATTCGGCCCGACCAGAACGACCCCTTTCGACTGGATATATTTTTTTACCACCATCATGTCCTTCACCGGGATACCTTCCGTGATAGCGATGATCACTTTGATTCCCGCTTCAGCGGCTTCCATGATCGCATCGCCCGCAAAAGCAGGCGGAACAAAGATGATCGAAACGTCCGCGCCAGTCTTTTCGACCGCTTCTTTCACAGTGTTAAAAACCGGGCGCCCGAGGTGTTCCGAGCCTCCTTTTCCAGGGGTCACCCCGCCCACGACATTCGTGCCATATTCGATCATCTGTCCGGCGTGAAATGATCCTTCCGAACCTGTGAAACCCTGGACGATGACGCGTGAATTCTTATTGACCAGAACACTCATGAGCCTGTTGTTTTAACGATGCACAAAAATAGAATAATAAAGCTTCCTGCCAAAGAATGAGGGCACCGGGTGTACCCGTTGCCACACGTAAGTGCAGCCCTGCCCCGGACACCCGGACGGTAAATTCGCATCCGTTGTCGGCACAGGCCTCATCAGGCGAGGGTGTTGCGTCAGGGCAGAAAAGCCAGCCTGCCTGCGGGTCGTCGGCAGGCTGTAATTACTGTGTTTTCAGTCCATTACGGGAAAGGAAGTCATTAAAGGCTTGCTGAAAGTACGGCACATTCGGGGCAAGTCTGATTGCTTCCTGATAAGCAGTGGCTGCGTCGATCAGCAACTTGTTATCCTCAAAGAAGCTCGCGAGAAACAAATTGTTGAGGGCGGTCTGCTCGCTCGTCTGAGAAGCGATGTGCGACAGGGAACTTGAGATCCGGGCCTTATCCGCGGAAGACAGCTTCTTTAACATAAAAGATTCTGAAGCAACATCCTTCTGGTCTTTGGACGACACCTCCACCAGGATGTTGTCTTCGTTCATGAGCTTGTCTGTTGCAAGGTTGAGTTCCAGAGTCGTATCCCGGACTTCGAACCGGTCCAGCTCGTCGCCGAACATACTGTTGAGGCGGACGATGTACGTATCGGTTTTCGGAGCCTTCGCCCAGGCGATAGAGATCCGGTCGTTGAATACAATTGCCTGTTTAGGGTTGGGTAAAAACACCTTGATCTCATTAGGACCCCTGTGCACCGCCCCTGTGGCGTTCAGTGAGTTTCCTTTGTTCTCAGCAACGCTAAGAATGAAATCGGTGTATTTATTCAATATGCTGGAACCTCCGCTTACCTGGCCCGCGAGGTCGGCCACTTTATGCTGTCCCGGGCTCTTTACCTCGAGTGGCTTACCCGTGACGTGCACGAGTCCCAGATAACCGTTTGGGGAAACTTTCAATTCATCCGCAGAATTCAGTGTGGCGCCGACTTTGATCGGCAGCCACTGGTTTCCAGACCTGATCTCGTTGCGGCCCTTGTTGATCAAAACCTTGAAGGCGTATTCCTGGGCGCTGAGGCTACCCCAGATGAACATGGCTGCGACAATGGCTGTAACTCTCATATTTTTCTAAATTTACCGGTGCGTTCACGCAATAAAGCGCAAAAAAGCCGCTTGAAGAAGCGGCTTTTTTGCGTAAAGTCGCCTGATATTATTTTAAGTTGTTTCTCAGCAGGAACTCATCATATGATTCCTTGAAAGTCGGTACGTCGGGCGCCATCCTGATCGCCTGCTGGTAAGCATAGATCGCGTCAATCAGCAGGTGGTTGTTCTCGTAAAAGCTTGCAAGTAATAATTTGTTCAACGGGGTTTCTTCCGTCACCTCCCCGCTGATCTGGGTAAAAAGTTTTGAAACATTTTCCTGTTCGGCAGGAGAAAGCTTCTTGATCAGGTGCTGCGAAGACGTGAGCGACGGATCCGCCTTTGATGTCACTTCGATCAGTATGGCATTTTCACTTGCATATTTCTGTTCGCTCAGGTCGATCTCGTAGCTGGTTTCAGGCGTCTCTTCTTTCGTCAGCACATCCTCAAACATGTTTTTGATTGTAATGGTGTACGGGCCGGGGACGCTGCTGCCGTCCCACGTAATGATCGCCTTGTTGTTAAAGATCCCTGCATACTGATTTTCAGGGAGGAACAGCTTGATCGCAGATGTCTCGAGGGCGCGATGCACAGCCCCGGTGGCGCTCAGCCGGTTTTTCTGGGCCTCGGCGGAGTTACTGCTCAGGATAAAATCGGTGTATTTGTTAAGCACGCTCGTACCGGTCCCCACTTTGGATTCCAGGTCCGACACTTTATGGACTCCTGCTTCCTTGACCTCAACGGGCTTTCCACTGGAATGCACTAACCCGATATATGCGTTGTCGCTCAATTTCACTTCGTCGCCGGACTTCAGGCTGATGCCCGTTTTCAGAGGTTGCCATGTATCGCCGGATTTCACCTGGTTGCTTCCCTTATTTGCCAGTACCTTAAAAGCATAATCCTGGGCGGACGCCAGGGAAACGGTAAGAATCAAAGCCGTAAGAAGAGCAAACTTGTTTATTTTCATGGGTATAAGCGGTAATGTCGGTAAATCTACGAAATATCCTGATCCTGGGTTGTTAATACCCCTTCCTTGCGATTGGTAAGCCTTTTATGCTGCCAAATTCGTACCAGACTGGTCAGCACGTTGTCGTAAAATTCAAAGACGGGTCCTGCCAGGGCAATGGTGGCAATCGTTATCGTTAGGTCAAGTTTGAAGCTGTAATCGCCGAAAATGACTACGCTCGCGCCCATGAGAACGAGGATCTGAGTCACCTGGATCAACAGGGAAACGCTGTCGAACCAGACAGGGATCTTTTGGTTGATGTAGAAGAAGAGGGCGATGTTCAGGAAACAGAAGACAAATGCCAGCGCGTATTTCTGCCATTCCTGCAACTCGTTGATGTAGTCGCCGTTCAGGATCATCGAGATGATGTTCGCATGAACGACCAAACCGAACATGTCAGGGTTTGCCCGACCTGCAACCTTGTTGTTGAGAGGGGTAAAAAATTTGTCGCTCCATGAAGGATCGCCGAAGTATTGACCGAGGTACCCGAAGATAACCACATGGTCTTTGATCATGTCGGGAAAAAAATCCTCTCGCAGCACCTGATCCACATCCAGGGCAGAGAACATTACAGGATATTTTGTCGTCGACAGATCCTTGGTCTTGAGGGATTTTATCCGGATGTCCTGGATCTCCATGTTGCCGCGGAAGTTGATCAGCTCTTCGTATTTATTCCTGGCCAGGAAAGCCTTGGTCCGGGAGGAGTCATAGACCATCGCGACTTTGACGGCAAAGGCAAGTTGTTCCTTGCCGTTTATGGTCATGCGCGGAATGAAGGACCTGCAGATCTTAACGTCCTCCTGGTACTCTGCCTTGTTGGCCGTCACCAGGTTTGCGAAACCGCTCTGCGCAAAATCCTGAAATGGAGGGTCGGAGAACTCCATCGAATCGTACACGTCGATCGCACCTGATTTGTACAAAGGAGTTGACTGATGAAGCTTGGAAACGAGCACCACGTTGCCGGCCTCGTGTATGGCGTTGCTCAGCAATAAATTTCCGAGTGTATCCAGTAGCTGCGGGCAATTTATGGTATCGCGAAGACCTCCCTCGCAATCAAAGAAGCTGTCGATGCCGATTACTTTCGGTTTGTACTTGCTGATGATCCGGATTTGTTCGGCGATGCCTGCCCTGGGCAGATTTCCGATGTTTACAAGAACGACTCTTTCCTCCACGTTGGGATCGGGCCTGATATTTGAAAACGCGTAGTCCGTAAGCTCGAAATCCGCCAGCGCCTGGCCGATCGGATCAAAAGCGTTAAAGAGCCTGAGTTGCGTTAACTCAGACAGCGCCCACATGAGTCCAAAGACGAAGAGCGTCGCCAGCAAACAATTCAGCCAGAACTTTTTCATAAAATGGGGAGTGAATCCTGTAAATTTATAAATTTCACCCCGATTCTAACATTCCCGGGTTGAATAGTTCACGCCTCCAGACTGACGAGTACATAAATGGCGTTCTCCGCGGCGATCGCGGCATACTGGCCAAAGCGATTACCCTGGTTGAAAGCACGTTGCCGGGTGACCAGCGTCTTGCCGGGGAAGTGCTGAAAGCCATCCTTCCCCACGCGGGAAACTCGATCCGCATCGGCATCACCGGGGCACCCGGCGTGGGAAAAAGCACCTTCATTGAATCCTTTGGAAGAATGTTGCTCGACCGCGGGAAACAGGTTGCAGTCCTCACCATCGACCCCAGCAGCCAGCTCACGCAAGGAAGTATCCTTGGCGACAAAACCCGCATGCAGGATCTGGCGAAAGACGTCGGCGCGTTTATCCGCCCTTCGCCTTCGGGTAGCGCGCTCGGCGGCGTCGCCGCCAGTACGCGCGAGACCATCCTGCTCTGCGAAGCCGCCGGTCATGACATCGTCATTGTCGAAACCGTCGGAACAGGCCAGTCTGAAATTGCCATTAAAACCATGGTTGACTTTTTCCTCCTGCTGATGCTGCCCGGCTCCGGAGACGAACTTCAGGGTATCAAGAAAGGCGTCGTTGAAATGGCAGACGCCATCGTCATCACGAAAGCCGACGGACAGAACGCGACGGCAGCCACAACCGCACAGGCCGACTTTCAGCATGCCCTGCACCTTCTCCCAAACCAACGGAGTGGCTGGATGCCGAAAGTTGTCACGGCCTCGGCTATGCAAGGGAAAGGACTGCCCGCGATCTGGTCGATGATCGAGGAGTTTAAAAACAGTCTTTCGAAAACCGGATCTTTTGCCGCAAACAGAAAGTCGCAGCAAAAGGCATGGTTCAAAGACTACTTCAGCGTCCTGCTTTCGGCTGACCCCAAACGATTTGCCCGCGTGGCAGAAGAAGAGAGGAGGCTCGCCGCGCTCGTTGAATCGCAAGGCCTGTTTCCCCGCGAAGCCGCCCGCCAACTGCTCGACACATATTACACTGCCATAACATCCGGCGACCGCTGACGAATGAGCGGCCGGTCGGGTTCCCCCGCTTCATCACCAGCGGGCGCTCACCTTCAGGTATGCGCTTCGTCCGCGCGTCTGAAATCCCACGAGTTCCCGGTAGCGCTCGTTCAAAAGATTTTCAACCGAAAAGGCGACGAAGTAAACTTTTGATGCCTGCCAGTCGATGCCCGCATCCACCAGGTGGTACGCATCGACCTGGATACGCGAGAGAGCTCCATAAGGCCCCAGGCCAGCATCATAGCCCGAATCAAGACGTTTGCCGGTATACCGGTACGCCGTGTGGACCGTTATCGCCGACAGCGGACGATAGCTTAGGTTCAAATATCCCGTGAAGTCCGGTCGCCTCACCAGGTGCCTTTGCTCAATGTCGTCACCGAGGAATACGCCGAGGTTGTACAACTGGATGTGATTGCCCCCCGTTTGCCGGATGTCAATATCTTCCCCTCGTACGGTTACATGCGAGGAAATCGCTGACATGTTTCCGCGCAGCAGGAAATGCGCGTTGATCCGAACAAAGCCCTCCATCTCCACTCCCCGAACCAGGCTCTCGCCAGCATTGATGTATGTGTCCCCGCGGTCGTCGTTGTAGCCAAGATCGTCGACCGGCGTCGAGGCGTCCCATAGGTATACATATTCAATCGAGTGCCTGACGGCGGTCTGGTAGGCGGACAGGGTTACAAAGTTTCCGAACGGGAATTCTTTTTTTATCCCAGTCTCCAGCGAAAGAGATGTCTCCGGTTTCAGACGGGGATTTCCCCTGGTAGTAAACGAAGTAAAGCCCCTGGACGGATCATACAATTGATAGAGGGACGGCGCATTGAATCCGGTGGACGCTGATCCGAAGATCAGGAGGTCGCCGAATGAAAGAGAGGGATTGATCTCAACGGTCATGAAATTCCCGGCAGTGCTGTGACGGCTTAACCGCGTACCGCCTGATACCTGAAACCTGCCCGGCTGATACGTGATTTGCCCGAACAGGTAGCGGGTGTCGGTACGGGTGTTTATTGTATCATAGTTCGTCACCGACTCGAACACGAAGGCGGGGTCCTTAAAGAAAAAGTAGTTGTCGAAGAACATTTTTTCGCCATACACTCCGGCGCCAAATACGCCCTTCATTTTCTTTTTTTCGTAGTTGAATTGAAGTTCGTGTGTCTGAAGCCTGCCGTGATAGGTTCCTGTCGAGTAGGTCTTGTCATAGGTGGTGGCGTTTATCTTTGACGAGTCATTCTCGTAGAACCTTTCCGACCCCGAGAACGAGCCGATGACGGTCGCCTTCCAGGAGCTGGTCAGCTTGCGGGCAAGCCTGTACTCGATGAATCGGCGGTCAAAGAGCAGATAGTTGTTGTCATCGTCCGCAAAGGCGCCATTGTCTATTTCGGTATGCTGATGCACATTTTTAAACAACACAAAAGCGTCCCAGCCTCCGTTGCTGAAACCTGCTTTCAGGGTCCCGTCTGTTTTCCAGAAGTCGTCGCGGTCGGACGTAAAGGAGGGAAATGTTTGCGTTTTCTCTGACGCGTCCAGTCCTTTTGCATTCTCCTGGAACACGGAGCCTGAGATATACAGGCCGTTGTTCATGCCGTAACTGATGCTCGCATTTTCCCTGAAAGAGGCAGTACCTTTTCCGAACGTACCTGCCTGCGTTGAAACAAGGCCGTGAAAACGTTGGTCCGGCTTGGCTTTCGTGATAATATTGATGACACCGCCGACGGCGGCGCCGCCGTACATGGTGCTGTGCGATCCGCGTATTATTTCTATCCGGTCCACATTCGTCAGGGAAATCTCCGACAGGTCGATGGCGCTGTTGGGAGACGAGGGATCGGTTACCCTCACCCCGTCGATCAGCACCGCCACCTGGTTGCTGTTTGCCCCCCGCATGAAAACATTCTGATTGGTGCCCGGTGTCTGGGTGGCGCCGGTTACGTACAATCCGCTTTCGGCGTTCAACAAATCGCCCAGCGACTGGTAAACCGATGTTTCGATTACCTCGGACGAGATCACCGTGATGCTTCTCGGGATATCGATAAGAGGCTGCTGGGTGCGGGAAGCGGAAACGACAACCTCGCGAAGGGTCGTGACGTTGGCGGAATCCTGGGCCGACCCGTAAAGGACAGCCACCATGCAGGCCGCCCCCATAAGAAAAGTTTTTCTCATAGCATTTTAGTTAGTTTTGAAACACTATGAGCCTTGGAAGAAGTAAGTGAGAGAAAACAGGTTTCCCTGTTTACACATCGCCTTTCACCCGAAAGCTCTGATCTGGTTGGATGATGGCGGCAGGTCTCCTGGCTTTCCACGTTGCTGGCGCCTTCCCGTCTTCCGTCGCGAAAACAGTGGCGATAGAGGCCAGCAACAAAACAGTGGATCACAGTTGCGGGGACAGCTCCGGATTCAATGCCTTCTCGGCATGCACCGGTATTCCCTTTTAATCTTCTGATGAACGAATCAGCAGAAGAACCGACATTCCGATACAAACATAAGTTACGAGGATCGGTTTGCAAACTATTTTACATTTAATGTGTCCAATGGTTTGAAAAGTCAGTAAACTTTAAAGAGTTTGACGACCCTGAATTCCGATTATGAAGACAAGCCAGCCGGTATGCGTTGGGTCACAATGTTTGGCCAGAACGGGCATCATTCAAACGTTATCCGTTCTGTTAACAGGGATCATTTCACTGTGGGCATGCACGGGAAAACATTCTTCGCGGGAGGATCAGCATCTGGCTCCATCTCCTCTAACCACCATAAAATACGCCGATGGGTTCACGGTGTCTGCCCTTGGAAATTCGACGCTGGTTAACGTGACCTATCCGTTTCAGGGCGCCACTTCCGGTTATTCCTATTTACTCGTGCCAAAAGGGCAACAGCCTCCGCCGCATGATCCGGGCATCCCGGTAATCTACACTCCGCTTGAAAGCATCGTTTGCACTTCTACCACGCACATTCCCCATCTTGACTACCTCGGAGAAACGGATAAGCTCGTCGGATTTCCCACCACTGATTATATCAGCTCGGAAAAAATGCGCCAAAGGATCCGGGAAGGTAAGGTCGTCGACCTGGGAGTCGATAAGGAATTGAATATGGAAAGACTTGCCGCCTTAAAACCCGGGGTCGTGATGGGGTACACCATGACTGGTGATTACGGTCAGTTCAAAAAAATGGAGGACCTTGGAATTCCGGTCGTCATTAATGCCGAATACCTCGAGCAACACCCGCTCGGGAGGGCCGAGTGGATAAAGTTCACAGGACTCTTTTTCAACAAGGAGAAGGAAGCGGATTCGGTCTTTTCCATGATCGAAAAGAATTATCTGGAAACAGGACGCCTGCTGAGACCGGACATGAACGCTCCTACGGTGCTGAGCGGGATCGTCTACGGCGATGCGTGGTTCTTGCCTGCGGGGCAGAACTACGCCGCCCGCCTTTATAAAGATGCGGGGTGCCGCTATCTTTGGGAAGACACTCACGGGAGCGGATATCTCCAACTCAGCTTTGA
>DASVOT010000262.1:0-2315 GCA_036383235.1 Chryseosolibacter sp. | reverse complement strand
CAGCAAGAGAGGCGAGGCATTCCTCAAGAAACCGTTCGCGATCGAACTTGCAAGAGACCATGACTTCACCACCGATCTGGAAGATGAGGAAGTGTCAAGCGAAAAGACGCCGATCAATTCAAAGGCCTACGATGAGAAACTCTATGAGCTGCTGAAGAACCTGAGGAAGAAGATCGCGAAGGAGAAAGATCTTCCTCCCTACGTCATCTTTCAGGATCCGTCCCTCGAGGAGATGGCAACCACCTATCCCACCACCAAGGAGGAGCTTGCGCAGGTTAACGGGGTGGGTATGGGCAAAGTGAATAAGTTCGGCCCGCCCTTCCTGGCGATCATCCAGAAATATGTGGACGATAACGACATTGAAACGGCCAGCGAAGTCGTGGTGAAGTCGTCGGTAAACAAGTCGAAAACAAAAATTTCGATCATCCAGCAGATTGACCGCAAGATCGATCTCGAGGAAATTGCCGAATCCACCCGGCTTTCCTTTGAGGACCTGCTGACGGAAATCGAAAACATATGTTTCTCGGGCACCAAGCTCAACCTGAACTATTATATCGATCAGGTACTCGACCCGCAAAAACAGGAGGAACTCCATGATTATTTTATGGACGCCGAAACCGACAGCCTCGAAGCAGCCCTTCGTCACGATTCGATGTCGGACTATTCCGAGGAGGAGATCCGGTTAATGCGAATCAAATTCCTTTCGGAATACGCCAACTGAGTCATTGGATCATTGAAAAGGAGTCGGCCACGCTGACTCTTTTTTTTTGCCCGCCGCCGGCCCCTGCCCGCTTTTTGCCTAAAATGCCCCCTGACTGCTGTATTGTAAAATCTAACATCTATATTTGAGTTGAACTGAAAATAAGGTAGTTGCATGAATATCCTGATAATTGGCAATGGCGGCAGGGAACATGCCATGGCCTGGAAAATATCCCAAAGCCCGTTATGCGACAAGCTTTTCGTGGCCCCCGGAAATCCAGGTACAGCGCTCGTTGCCGAGAACGTCAATATCCCTGCCGACGATTTTCACCGGCTGGGACAACTCTGTCAGGAAAAGAACATTGAGTTGATGGTAGTAGGGCCGGAGGCTCCGCTCGTAAAAGGTATCCGCGATTATTTTGAAAGCGATCCATGGCTCAAAGACGTGCTGATCGTGGGGCCGGGCAGACAAGGAGCCCAGCTGGAGGGAAGTAAGGATTTCTCGAAACAATTTATGCAGCGCAACCACATCCCTACAGCCAAAGCACGCACGTTTATTGTTTCGGAACTCGCTCACGCATTTGACTACATATCCACCTGCAAGCCTCCCATCGTGTTGAAGGCGGATGGCCTTGCCGCAGGAAAAGGTGTGGTGATCTCTCTGTCGCAGGCGGAGGCGAAGGCCGTGATCAAAGAAATGCTTGTGAATAAGAAATTCGGAGAAGCAAGCGCAAAAGTCCTGATTGAAGAGTTCCTCAGCGGCATTGAACTTTCTGTGTTTGTGCTCACCGACGGGAAAGATTACGTCATGCTTCCGGAGGCCAAGGATTACAAAAGGATCGGCGAAGGCGATACGGGCCCAAACACCGGCGGCATGGGCGCGGTTTCACCGGTCAATTTCGCCACGCCGGCATTTATGCAGAAGGTTGAAAGCGAGGTGGTCAAGCCCACGATAGAAGCGCTGAAACGCGAGGGCATCGAGTACAAAGGATTTATTTTTGTCGGGATCATGAACGTTGGCGGCAATCCCTATGTCATTGAATACAATGCGCGCCTGGGAGATCCGGAGACGCAGGCGATCATGCCGCGCATAAAGAGTGATCTGGTCGGGCTCCTGGTGGCCGCCGCCAAGGGGGAGCTGAAGGGAAAACGCCTTGAGATCGATCCGCATCATGCGGTCACCGTGGCCATGGTGAGCGCCGGCTACCCCGGCGATTACGCGAAGGGGAAAGTCATACACGGGCTTCATTCGGCCGCCGACCATTTCGTTTTTCACGCAGGCACCAAAAAAGACCATGAACGCATTCTGACGGAAGGGGGCCGCGTGCTTGCCGTTACCGGAAAAGGCGATTCGCTCGAAGAGGCGCGAAACCTCGCCTATAAAAAAGTTTCCGCCATTGAATGGGACGGATTATATTTTAGAAAAGATATCGGCGTCGATCTGATGAATTATAAAGGATTTCAATAATGGGATGTTCTTCATGTGGTACAGTCACCAATGGTAAAGTAAACGGGTGCAAAAATAACGGCGCCTGCAACACCGGTGGCTGTAATAAAATGAATGTCTTCGACTGGTTGTCGAATATGGATATGCCGGGGGAAGACCGATTTAATAT
>DASVOT010000261.1:0-7113 GCA_036383235.1 Chryseosolibacter sp. | reverse complement strand
AGTTATCTACCAGATTTATCCGCGGTCATTTCAGGACAGCAATGGCGATGGCGTCGGTGACCTGCAGGGAATTATTTCGCGCCTGGATTATCTCCGCTCGCTGGGAATAGATGCCGTCTGGCTCTCTCCTGTTTACGAATCTCCGATGGCTGACTTCGGCTATGACATTTCAGATTATTGCGGCATCCATCCAATCTTCGGCTCCCTCAGGGACTTTGATCAGCTACTCGGCGAGGTGCATCGCCGCAACATGAAGCTCATCCTCGACCTGGTGCCAAACCATACTTCCGACCAGCATCCCTGGTTTCTTGAATCGCGCTCGTCCAGAACGAACCCGAAACGGGATTGGTATCTCTGGCGGGATCCAGGTCCCGACGGAGTGCCGAACAACTGGCTGAGCGTTTTTGGCGGACCGGGGTGGGAATGGGACGAAAGGACCGGTCAATATTATTATCATGCGTTCCTGAAAGAGCAACCGGATCTTAACTGGAGGAATCCGGATCTGCAACGCGAGATGCTGAAGACCATGCGGTTCTGGCTGGACAAAGGTGTGGATGGATTCCGCGTTGATGTGATGTGGCACATGATCAAGGACACACAGTTCCGCGACAACCCGCCCAACCCTGAGTATCAGTCGCATCAGGCCACCTATGAGAAATTGATACCGCTGCACTCCACCGACCAGCCGGAAGTGCACGATATCGTCGGCATGATGCGCAGCGTCATGGACGAATACGCCCAAAGGGTAATGATCGGCGAGATCTACCTTCCCCTTCACCGACTCGTAATGTATTATGGCATGAACAACAAGGGAACCCACCTGCCATTTAACTTTCAGCTGCTGAACCTGCCGTGGGATCCGGCCCGTCTGTTTGCGGTCATCGATGAATATGAGTCTGCCCTCCCCGAAGGCGGCTGGCCGAACTGGGTGCTCGGCAACCATGACCAGCCCAGGATCATTAGCCGCATCGGCCAGGCACAGGCCCGAGTCGCTGCCATGCTCCTTCTTACCCTTCGCGGAACGCCCACTATTTATTATGGTGAGGAAATCGGGATGACGGACGTCGCGATTCCACCTCATGAAATCCAGGATCCGCAGGGCTTGAATATGCCCGACCTGAATCTGAGCCGGGACCCGTCGAGAACGCCGATGCAATGGGATGACAGCCCCAATGGAGGATTTTCCACCGCAAAGCCGTGGCTGCGGCTGCCTTACAATTTTCCTCGCATCAACGTAAAGGCTCAGCAACGCGACACTTTTTCGATGCTGAATTTCTATAAGGACCTGATCGGGTTGCGCCGCCGCGAGCCCGCCCTCAATGTCGGCTCTTATCGCTCAGTCTATTCGGATAAACAGGTGATCTCTTTCGTGAGGGAAGCGGGAGGCAACGGTTTCCTGATCGTGCTCAATCTGAGCCACCGGCCTGCCTACTTCCAGCCTTCCGCCTTCCCATTTGAAGGCGTGATAGAGATTTCAACGGAACCCGAGCGCAACGGGAATACGGTTACCAACGCAATCCCCATTGCGGGGGATGAAGGACTGATCATCCGATTAAAAAATCGGCGTTAACGTCTACCAAAAGTGGCATAATGTTTTTAAAGTAAATTCTTTAACGGAGTGGCGTATGAATAATTTTTTCCGCGCATTGATAGCGGGTTATGGAGCAAAGAAACTAGGCGGAGGTTGTCTTGGGACCATCATTGTATTTATCATCATTTGGGTCGCGCTCGGCCAGTGCAGCTGGACCTCGTCACGCGCAGTGCCGCCGCCGCAAACTTATCCTGCAGACAGACGCGCCCTGGTCATCGATCCGATCTGGTACCGGCTGCCGGACGATGCGCTTCAAGACAACCCAATAAAGGAGATGAGCAGCCAGCGTACAACCGGAAGCAGAATGAGGGCGGGCATCCGTCTTATTTCGCCAATTGCCTGAAAAGCTCCTGTCCTTTTTTGAAAGTGTCCAGCGCTTCCTGTTTTGCCTGTTCCGAGGGAAAACGCCCCGATCGCTTCAGCCACGAGATTCCGTTTTCGAGATAGGTGACAAAATATTCCGCATCCTCTTTCGAACGGATGGGCCGTTGCTCCACAATGACGTACGATGGACTGGTGTGGGCGAAAGTGGTCTCCGGGCGCAGTGTTCCGTAATACCTGTTTAGAAAAGTAGGTCCACCCCCCGCATCCCGGCGCTGCATGAAGCTGACTCCATGGTCCCTGTCCTCCTCAGTGAATTGATGCGCCCTGGCTGCCACCCAACAGCTCTCTGATGGCGTGAACTCAATTTCCAGTTTAGTGTACGATTGATGCTTCTCCACAATTTTCTCCCCAACCACTTTGCCATTTGCTACGATCTCCAGGCGATCGAGCGGAAACTGGCTCCAGACTTCCGCCGTGATCGTCACGGTGGTGTTTTTTCTTAACCTGATCTCCTCGCCGGGATTCCTGCCTTCTACCGTACACAAAAGGAAGGGTGAATTTGAAATGAACGTGGCTCCTTTTTCCAGCGCGTCGATCCAGCGCTGATAACTGAATTTGCCCTCGGTGAGTGCAAACACGCGATTTGCACCAACGGTTACCCAGTTGCTCATCTTGTCCGTACCGGCAGTCGCCGGGATCCTCAGTCCGCAGTTCAGGAGCCTGTACCAAAGACGCAATCCCGAATTCATTCGGAGGTCTGGTATAATATCGGCAACAAATGTGGGTTCCGAGAACGGCTCAATGGTGCTCAGCAATTCAACTGAATGCACTTTGTTGAGCACAATATCCAGGGGGCCCTCCACGCCGGGCCAGGCTGCGAAATGGGCCCACGATACATAGCCTCCCTGCTTGCGCGCCTCATCCAGACCTTTTGCATTCAGGGGATAATTAAACTCCCGCATCGTCTTTACCGGTTCAATCAGCTTTTTGAGATTCAGCAGGTTGACATGCCCCAAGCGGTCTTCGCGGAATTCCTGATTCACATAAACGATATGAAGCGAATCCGAGAACGGTTCCGGCGCGCCGCGGAAGCGATCCTGATCCGTAGTGAAATCAGACGTCAGGATGTTGCACACATTAAGGTCCTCCGCTTTCATTTCCAGCAGGCCCGTTGCGGGATCGATGTAGTGCACATGCACATCTCCGCTGTACCATTTTCCGCGGGGGAACTTGAACCACTTCTTCAGATGAATGTCAACGGTGCCGCCTGAGCGGGAGGGATTCATCGTCGTGTCTACGAGGGCATACGCATATCCTTTCGTGATTTCAAATCGCACGGGTTTGTTCGCAGGCGTCTCGATTGCAAACGTCCCGTCCACATAGGCGAACCTGCGGTTGCTGTCCAGGATCACATCACCGCCGTAGTTGGTGAAGGCGAAGTCCGCCTCATGGCCCTCGGGAGCGATGTAGATCGAATCATTCACGGTCACCCGCACCCTGGCGGCGGCGGGTTTGCCCTCCTCGTCAAAGAGACGAATGATTGTTCTTTGGGTTCGATTGTCCTGACCGGCGGCTGAAAGGAATGCCAGTACGAGAATGAAGGTAGCTGCTCCGTAATTCATAAGCTCATTTGAAAGTCCAGTCCACAAGATCATCAGCTGCCTGCACGTCCTGCAGGACTTTCAGGTTCGGTATCGCATTCATGAACGCGTAGGCCGACCGTGGAAACGCCAGCTCTTCGTTTAATAGTTCAGCAGAGGCCGGCTTCAGCATCTGGTCCCTCGGTTGCGCGATCACCACTTTCCGGGGAGCCAGGCAGCCGATCAGGTCGGGGAGATCATACGCGGTGAGCACGTTCGCGATGCCCCAGTCAAAGGCGACTTCGTAAGGGTGACCGACACCTCCCGGATCGTTGTCCGTGAGCCCGACCATATACTTTCTGTTCATGACAACGGATCTGTACGAGACAAGCGGGTCAACGAGGGTTACGGTTTTGATAGAAGGTTCAAAGGCAGCCGCGTGGATAAGGGGAAGACACATTTCGCCGAATGCGATGGCGCCAATCTTCTCGGGGTCTGTCTGGCCGTTTGTTTTGAGATAGTTTGCCACCCGCACTACATCTGCGGCCTGAATTCCCACGATGCTCCTTCCGATGAGAACGGCCATGTAACCGGAAGCCAACCCCCTGGCTGCTGTGTTCGCGGTTTCTCCGACACCGAGTACATCCGCTGCCGCCACCACGTAGCCTTTCTTGACCAGTCTTTCTATCTCCCCTCCCGGCGCCGCTTCAGTGATCTTCCCTTTCGGATGAAGATAAATGATTGCGGGGTGCCCGGCGGTGTGATCAACGGGCTCAAAAAGCAGGAAGGGAATCACGTATTCGCCTTCGCCTTCTATCGCAAACTTGGTCACGGTGTATCCTTCCCGGCGGTACCGCCCGTTGATGAAGGGCTGCTTTCCATTCACCACGGGTGTCTCATATCCGGAAATCTGCTTTGCTTTTCCCGGTATCGCGGCAAGATGGTTTGCGACCTGGCTTCTCGACGCCTCCAGTTTCTGAATGAACGGAAGCGTTTCTTTTTTATTCACATCGAACACCATCTCGCCGCCCAGCGAAGTGGAAATCTGGCCCGTTTGGGTGACGTGCAATTCTTCGGGCTTCAGTATCTGAACGTCGGATTCGGAAGGATCGCCCGGGAGACCGAAGTGTTTCATGAAGAAGGAATAGATCGCCAGCCGGATCCTCGGCGTGAGCCAATGTTTCGAATCGTCTTCCACGAGCTGAAGATCGTCGGGCCGGCCGAAAATTTCATACACTTTTTTCGCTTCCTCATAGGCTTCCCGCGCACCCTGGAGGCAAAGGTATTCGTCCCTCGAGACAAACGTCATCATTGTCGGCTTGGGGGCGCGGACTTCGATCAGGTCTTCAAAAGTGATCCCTTTGGCGACACTCTGCGGCAGCGTGGCTTCAGCGTCCTGCGCGCCCTTCGTCTCAACCTGTCTCCGCGCCGCGATCGACCAACTGCTCGGGATGGCGACTTTCACCCGGTCGTCAAAAGCGCCCAGGTACGCTGTCACGGTCCCGCCACCCGAAAACCCGGTAACTCCTATCCTGCCGGGATCGACCTCCTTTCTTGTGATAAGGTAGTCGATCGCCCGGATACCATCCCAGATAAAATACCGTGCCGGAGAAACGCCGGACAGGAAACACTGGTTGCCGAAGTAGCAATGTTCGATGACGGAATATCCGATGGATGAGAAATTTATTTCGGGCTCAAAATATTGCACATGCTCACCCTGCCCGATGGGGTCAATTGTAAAAACGACAATCCCTTTCTTTACGAGATTCAGAATGATCACCTGATCCAGCTCTTCCTTGTATGAGATCTGCTCATGCCCGATGACGTTGAGTACGGCAGGCGCCCTGCCTTTGATCTTTGCGGGTATGAAAAGACAGCCCGTTACATAGAAACCGGGCATTGATTCGTACACAATTTTTTCGATCCGGTAGCCTTCTTTTTTAATGGTGCCGGTAACCACGGGGTTAAGCGGCGTTTTCTCAGGAAAAGGACCGGTAATCTCCATCAGCCTGGCCTTCACGTCCTGCTGCCGCTGAAGCCAGTCGGCTTTCGTTTTCAAACGCGCGATGTCGCCGTCCCGGATCTCGTAAAGATGGAAGGCCTGCTTGATCAAATGATTCATCAGCAGACTCCCGCCGTTATTCCACCGGATCCACTGCTGAAATACATTGAGGTTCTCAGGCTCGTTCATGCGGGGAGCGTCCATCGGCAGGGCTACGGGCTCCCGCTGCGCATACGCATTTCCGCATACAAGAACAACGCCGATGACGTAAAGGAGATGTAATTTTATTTTCAATTCGTTTTTGTTTTAATGGTCCATACCAGAATCGGGCTGAGCAAATTCAGTTCTCCCTGAGATCACTTCTCAACCCCCCTACTAATGTATCAAATCCTGCCCTCAAGTCATATCAATGCGCCATCTTTTACCGGCGGAGCACAGGGGATTTTCCACGGAATTTTTTGTACCTTACACAGCTTTACAAGGCCTGCATACGGGTGATCTTTTTAAGCTTTCTTGGGTTAGATTTCCGGCATTTTGTATCTTGATCCAGCGTTAATCCCCGCATTTTGAAAAATCCCGTCATCAGCTATTTTATCTGGAACTGGAATCCAGAAATATTTTCGCTCGGAGGGTTAACCTTCCGCTGGAGCGCCCTCCTGTTGGTGCTCGCTTTTTTAGCCGGCCGCCAGGTGCTGCTGAACTTCTATAAAAATGAACCCGCCACTCTAAAGCAAATTGCCAACCTGCCGGTCTTTCTCGTCGTGGTGGCCCTCATCGGCGCACGGCTGGGCCACTTGCTGATTTTCGAGCCGGCAGCCCTGATCGCAAAGGCCCATACGATCATCTTCCCCTTCGCACTGAAGCCCGATTTTCATTTTTTAGGACGAAATGAATTTTCGCTTCACGGGGGCGTCGTGGCAATACTGATTTTCCTTTTCCTCTACCGTGGCAGAAAACTCGGTCGGCAAAACTATTTGCAGCTCCTCGACCGGGTTTCACTCGCCGCTGCCGCGATTGGTGTTTTCGTATTTGTTGGCAGTTTTCTCAATTCTGAAATCGTCGGAAAACAAACCCGCTCCGTCACAGGAACGGTGTTGATGGCACCCGTTGCAAAAGGCCTAATGAAAGTGCCCTGTTGTATTATGCGCACCCCCGATGGAGAAAATCCCCTGGAAAAGGTTGAAGTGAAGGGGGACCCGGGAGCATCACGGTCGAACTCCGGACACATGCCGGTGATCCTGAATCTTTTCTTTAAACAAGGCGCGTCCCAGCAACTCGCCGGCGAATTCCTCATAGGGGATGTGAAGACCTACCTTTACGATATGTCCCTCTTTGTTTACGAACCGGGGACTCAGCCTTTACATTATAGCGTCCTCACAGAAAAAAACGGAACTTACAGAGCCCGCATATCCACGCTGGGAGTTGCCCGACATCCGGTACAAGTGTTTGAGGCAGTCGTGTGTCTGGCGCTGTTTGTTTATTTCTTCCGCTACCGCGACAAACCCGGTGTTCCCCCGGGACGGATCTTTGGGCTGGTCATGGTTTTGTTCTGGACCTTTGAATTCATTTTTGGATTTATCAAGGAAGGTCAACAGCCTGTTTCTTCAGTCCTGAAC
>DASVOT010000260.1:0-6434 GCA_036383235.1 Chryseosolibacter sp. | reverse complement strand
GATTTATATGCCCTTGTCCGGCGAGGAACATCCGCGTTTGGTCCCAGGCCTCCCAGATGCACAGAAACGTGCCCGCCAGACACGCGAGGATAAACACTGTCAAGATCCCTTTTACTTCCTTTGTGCTCAACTTTATTGCGGTCGTGGCCATGGCGACCGGTACAAGTAAAAAGAATATTTTCTTTTCAATGGAAAACCAGCCGGTATGAACGTCATCCGAGAATGCGACACCTGCCACCTGGAACAAGAACAGGGCGATAATAGCCTGGAGCAATATGCTCTGACGGATGGTCCGGAACTTCAAGCGCCAGCCGCCCTCGAACAACCAGGATATTAACAAAATGATAATCGCGGCGTGACAGGCTTTTATGGAGAAGGGTAGTGCGGCCACGGAAAAGACGAGCGCAGCTATCATAATCGTTTTGTGCACTATTGTCTTCCGTTCGCTCATTGCGAGAACCTGATCAGAATGCGCTCATTGATATGTTTTCGTTCGTAATCATTGAACCATCCCCATTTATTGAAATACGTGATGGCGCTCAACACGTGATGCATCAGCTTCACGGCATTCCGGTAAGAACCGCGTTCGTGATAGTGGTAAATGACAGCCTCGGGATAAAAGATTGTTCGGTATCTCCGGTGGATCCGGCGGGTGAGGTCGGTGTCTTCCGTGTAGAGGAATATGCGCTCATCGAAGAGGCCAACGTCGCGAAGCGCCTGCGTGCGCAAGAACATGAAACAGCCCGAAAGGAAAGGCACGTCCATGATTTTGTCGTAGCCGGTGAAATGCATTTCGTACCAGTGATTGAGGCGGTTAGACCACGATGGATAAAATTGCAGGAAGCGCCTTGTAAACAACGTAAGGGGTGAGGGAAGTAATTTGCACAGCGGTTGTAAACGGCCGTCCGGATAAAGGACCTTAGGCATGATCAGCCCGATCTGCGGATTCGATTCGATGAAATGAAAAAGACTTTGCATAGCTTCTTTTTCAAAGTACACGTCGGGGTTGAGAACTACGTGATAAATGGACTGGTTGGATTCCAGTATCTTTTTAAGGGCAAGGTTGTGACCGGCGCCGAACCCGATGTTGCGGTCGTTGAAGATATATTCAACCCGGGGCTGCCGGAAATGGACAGCGTACTGATCCGTAGGCGAATTATCAATCAGGTAGAGCACGGAGTCATCGGTGCTTTTCAGGAAACTCTCTACGGCATTTTTCAACAGTCGCAGGTTGTTCTTGTAGATGACGATCGACCCCGAAATTTTACCCCGCATAATATTTATGGATAAAGAGATTTTTTACGACCTGGTAACGATAGAGAAGTTTTTCGTTGATCGACCGGTGGCTTGCTTCCCCCGATGTACTCGCATTCGAGCCATGCCGTCTGTGGAGCACGAGAACGTCCGGCAAAAAAAGCACGTTGAAATAAAGCTCACCGATCAGGCCTATCCAGAAGTCGTGAATCGGAACATCCACGGGAAAGGGCAGCGCACGATCCATCAGCTTTCGCGTGAAGGCCATGCAGCAACCCATATACGAATTTTTGACCAGGTTCTTGAAAAGTCCACGCCCCGATCCGTTCTTGTCATAGAACGATCCGCTTTGGATGCGTAGCGTATCGTCGACAAGCCTGCAGTCGGAGACCACCAGGTCGTACTCGGCCAGCGCAGTTTTCATGATGCTTACTTTTTCCGGAAGCCAGACATCATCCTGATCCGCCAGAAATATGAATTCACCCCTGCTGGCCATCAGGCTGGCTTGAAAGGTTCTGCAAATACCGCGTTCGGCGGGCGACTCAAGTATGCGGACACGAGGGTCTCCGAAGGACCGGATCACCTTGAGCGTATCATCCGAAGAACAGTCGTCGGCAATAATCACTTCATCGTTTCCGGTCAACTGTGCCAAAATTGATTCAAGCTGTTCCCCGATAAAGGCAGCCCCGTCTTTCGTGCCCATGCAAACTGAAACCATGGCGTATAAACCTCAATATAAGTTATAACAACTATTGGTTAAAACAAAGGAACCCCTTCGATTTACCGCAAAGAAAAAATTCTTTTCACCCAAGGAAACCGCCTGACGCCTGCATCCAGTAAAAGTGGATACACCAGTTGGAAACTGAGCCCCGTAAAACGGATGGTATTTTCAAAAATCATGAAGAGGAACATCGTGTTGAGGAGAGCGAGTGCCGTGAGAAAGAACGGCGAACCGGTGGGTAATAGTTTAACAAGGATGACCGGTACCATCAGAATGAAAATCGCCATGGCGATCAAACCTGCCCAGCCAAGATAACTGTAGCTTCCCGAATAGACGGTGGCGGCATTGAACGGGCCCGGAATCATCTTTTGCTCCGGGCGCGCATGCCCCGTCAGGTAATTGATCCGCTTTGAAATGAAATCAAAAAAGACCTCGTTGCTCAACCACCGGGCTATGGTCGGGAAACTGGCGGGCGCGGGTTCATTCCTTGCCACGTTCTGCTGTAGGTTTGCCAGAGGCGAGGTAGTGTAAATATACGCCCAGAAAAACTCAGGCGGGATGCCGGAATTGCGAAAGGCGTTGCTGGCTCCGCCCGTTTGCAGGAATCCATCGTTGGTGTAGGGCGTACCGGATTCATGCGCCGTTCTTAAGGTTCCCAGCATACCGAAGAAGAACAGGATAACGATGATCGCTGGAATACCCCATCCGATGATTCTGCTTGATAATCCTTCCTTATAAGCAAGGAACAGCGTGGCAGACGCTGAAAGGTTGAACAAAAGCATTCCCCGGTTGAAGATGAGAATTGCTGCGATCAGGTTCAATCCGTATAAAAATAAGATCTGCCGGCTCCGGCTCGAAAGATAAAGATGGAATAAGAATATCGTATAAAAAGAGCTGAAGGTGACAATGAAAACATGTAACGTGGGGATGCCAAACAACTTGTAGTCGTACGGCATCCTGAGCAAGATCATCACCAGTGGAATTCCGCCAGCATAGATGAATTCAGCCGACCAGAGGCAACATAAAAAAACCGTTACAAACCAGGGAGCACGACTGGCGTCAAACTGAAGCTTCGTGAATTTCGCAAGACCGGACAGCCGGAATCTGAGGCCGAGCAACAAATGCGCGATGATGGAAACGACAAGAAAGGATATGAGCGCAGGGGACAAAGCCGGATATAGCTCCGACCACCCTGTCATATACATCAGAAGGGCGACCATGAATGCAATGCCATAACAAAAATACGGGTTAACCATCCAGGCAGTGTCGAAGAAATATCCCGATAAAGGTACCGTTTTTGTAGCGGAGCGATAAGCGGATCGCGCGCAAAAAGCGGTGGAGGAAAAAAGCGTAAGGCCTGTCAGATTGTTTTCCCATCAGCATCGCTCCCCTGTTGAAATAGGTGAAGCGCGTCAGTGCCTCACCCAGGGGCGCGTTGTCTGCTGATGACAGATGATGGATGAGGGAAGTGTCAAGCACGATGAACCGGTCTGTGACCCTCATCAGTTTTTCACCGAATGCAATATCGCTGAAATCGAGGGGTAGCCGCTCGTCGTAGCCTCCTGCTGCGATGAATGCGTCCCGCTGAATGAAAAGTCCGCTGTTGATAAACCTGTAGGTGGAAAGCGGGAAACTTCCTTTTACATTTTTCAGACGCCTGCCCCTGGCAGCTGAGAACCGGAAGGGCGAGACGATACCCGAGCGATCCCTTATGATCGGAACAAAGGCCACCGCTGCCGGAGAGGTTGCGCGGGCCTCCGCCCATTTCTCGAACAGCCTCGCATGAACCGTGGTATCCTGATCAAGGAGCGCCATCCATTTTTTGTTTCTCGACGAGCCATACGCAACGGCCGCATTATAGGCCTTGCTGACTCCATTGTTTTGGGCATCATGAACGTATGCGATCGCTCCATCCACCCGGCAGGGTGCCGGGCTGTTGTCATAGATGAAAATCTCGGGAATTGCCCCAAAATTCCCGAAAGCTGCCAGGAGAGACCTATAGGCTGTCGATTCCTCCGGGCGTCTCTTGTACAGGACAATAACCACCAGTAATTCCGCAAATAATTTCGACGGGTCCATTCTGAGGTAAACGATTGAAAATTCCAACAGCCAATTTATGACCGCTTAAAAAAAATTTGATTTTCTGTAAAAACAATTCAATATTATCGCGCTGACAAGTTTTTTGTTCGACGTGAATGCAGAAACCAGCCGGCTGTGTTATATATTGTACTCCCCAATCGCATATAATGGGTTGTGAGCCAAACGCAGCTCAGGTTTTACACTAAACACCACATCAACCATGAAAAAGATTAAATCCATCGAGGATTATCAGGAAGAATATCGGAAAAGTATCGAGAACCCGGAAATTTTTTGGGCAAAAATCGCGGAAGAATTCTCATGGAGGAAGAAATGGGATAAGGTCCTGGAGTGGGACTTTACCAAACCCGAGATCAAATGGTTTTTGGGCGCGAAACTAAATATTACAGAGAGCTGCCTCGACCGTCATTTGGCGGAACGCGCCAGCGATACCGCCATCATTTGGGAGCCCAACGACCCGTCGGAAGCTGCCCGGCATATTAGCTACCGTCAACTCTTTGAGCAGGTATGCAAAACAGCCAACATGCTGAAAGCCCATGGAGTGAAGAAGGGCGACCGGGTCTGCATCTATCTTCCGATGATACCCGAACTCGCTTACACGATTCTGGCGTGCGCCCGCATCGGCGCCGTGCACTCCGTGGTCTTTGCGGGTTTTTCCGCCAGGTCTTTATTTGACAGGATCACGGATGCCGGATGCAAGATTGCCATCACCGCAGACGGAGGATACCGCGGCGCGAAGACAATCGATCTGAAAGGAATTCTGGACGAAGCGCTGGAGAAATGTCCCGACGTTAAAAGAGTCATCGTAGTGAAACATACGAAGACGCGCCCGGTAATGAAGCCGGGGAGGGATATCTGGTGGAAGGATGAAATAGCGAAGGTTGCCGATCACTGCGATGCTGAAGTCATGGATGCGGAAGACATGCTGTTCATCTTGTACACGTCCGGATCAACGGGAAAACCGAAAGGTATGGTCCACACATGCGGGGGATACATGGTCTACACAAACTACACTTTCCGGACTGTATTCCAGTATGAAAAGGAACAGGTTTACTGGTGCACGGCAGACATCGGATGGATCACAGGGCATTCCTACATCCTGTACGGGCCTCTGTCAGCGGGCGCTACCACCGTGATGTTTGAGGGCGTTCCGTCCTGGCCCGACTGGGACAGATTCTGGCAGGTGATCGAACGACACAAAGTCAACATCTTCTATACGGCACCCACCGCCATACGGGCGCTGGAAAAAGCTCCGCTGAGCTTTGTGGAAAAGCATGATCTGTCGTCGTTGAAGGTCCTGGGCACCGTGGGCGAGCCGATCAATGAAGAAGCCTGGAACTGGTACCATGAGAACATCGGCAAGGAAAAATGTCCCATTGTCGACACCTGGTGGCAGACGGAGACGGGTGGAATCATGATCTCACCCATCGCGCATGTGACAAAGCTGAAACCCGCTCATGCCACCCTGCCGCTACCCGGCGTTCAACCGGCAATAATGAACGAGGGCGGCCTCGAAGTGAAAGGCCCCAAGGTCGAGGGAAAGCTGGCTCTCAAATTTCCATGGCCCGGTATCGCGCGCACAATCTACGGCGATCACCAGCGCTTTAAAGAAACCTACTTTTCAGCCTTCCCCGGCAAGTACTTTACCGGAGACGGATGCAAACGCGACGAGGATGGATATTACCGCATCACCGGCCGCGTCGATGATATTATCATTGTGTCAGGCCACAACCTGGGAACGGCTGAAATAGAAAGCTCAATCGACGAGCACAGCGCCGTTTGTGAAACGGCTGTTGTTGGATATCCCCACGATATAAAAGGGCAGGGCATCTATGCCTTCGTCATCTGTTATGATAAACCGGCCGAAGAAGAACATCTGCGAAAAGAGATTTTGGATACCGTGTCCAGGATCATTGGGCCGATTGCCAAGCCGGATAAGATCCAGTTTGTGAGCGGCCTGCCGAAAACACGGTCGGGCAAGATCATGAGGCGGATCCTGAGAAAGATCGCGGAGGGCGACACCGAGAACCTCGGAGATACCACGACGCTGCTCGACCCTTCGGTGGTAGAAGAAATTAAGGCCGGCGCCTTATGATCTGCTGGCTCGTCCCTGAATTTGACGATTGACAGACTTTACTTGCACGGGGCGTTAAACTGGCCTCGAAACTCCTTAGATTTGCTGATCTGTTGGTTTCCAGCCTGACATGGAAATCGTGTTGTGTTGACTGGAGGGTCGAGTAATCAAACTGTGCCTGGGCAATAATGAGTAAGAATAAGCTGCATGAACCGTTCCTGTTGTGCATAATTATTATTGCGGCTTTGCTTGTATTGTCGGTTGTGCCGAAGTTTTCACTGCAATCAC
>DASVOT010000259.1:0-4775 GCA_036383235.1 Chryseosolibacter sp. | reverse complement strand
TTTTCATAAGCCGGTGTGTTTTGAAAAAGCCATAAAACGTTAGCGCTGTCCGGAATCACTGTTGTCCCCTGTCGCGGTGTTGCCGAAAGTGGACAGGAGGTGTTGAATTTTTCAACATCGCCATTCTTCGCCATTGTGTGATCCGATCTTCCTTCCCCGCAAAATCACCTGACAAACAGTTGATACAGCGCGTTTTACTTCGCCAGCAGCTATACCGTTGAGGTACGGGCCGGATCTGGTATGAAAGTTTCCATCCATGCGCAAACGATGTTTAATCTATTAAAAGATGCCGATATGAAAAAACTATTGTTAACAGGAATCACAGCTGCCATGATCAGCTTCGTAGCGATCGGACAGCAACAGGACTCGGTACAGAATCAGAATAACCAGTACCGGCAGTCGGACCAGCAACAACAAAATCCCGCGGCGGTGGACACCGCATCCACGGAATTTCAACAGGGCAACCAGGATCAGCAGCTGTCAAACGACAGTCTGCAGCAGCAGCCCAGCAATGAATTCCGTCAGGATGCCGACGAGACACGCGACAGCGTCAACCAAAACGATATGGAACGCCAGGGAGATCAGCTGCAGAATGACCAGGGAAATCCCGGCGACTCGCAGATGCAGCAGGACAACATGAACGATCAGCAATCAGACACTACCACCCTGAACGACATGAACGACCGTTTCAGATCGTCTGTGGAGGGCCAGAGTTCCGCTAACGCCGCGCCCGATGTAGAAGTGGTCGAGGATAAAGAAGGACCCGATCACCAGGTGGTTTATAAATATCAGGGCGAAATGTACTATGTGGACCGCGACAAGAAAGAACTCGTGAAAGCGGAAGAGTCAGAGTTACAGGATGCCACGCAGAAGGTGATCGTTGAGGAAGGCGATCAGCAAAACACCGACAGCGCCGATCAGGGCAACGACGACCAGGGCAACCATGAAAACCATGACGGACACAAAGACAGCAACCAATAATTTTGAATACCATCAACCACAAAAAAATCATAGTCCTCGCGGGCTATGATTTTTTTTGATGGCACAGAATTAAAACTTTCGTCCCGTTCGTCCGCCGCCGGCGGAAAATCCGGCCTTGATTCCCAGGAAGCTGTTCTTCACCTCGCCTCCGCCGGGCACGTCGGTAGGCGGAATGACGTTGTAGTCCAGTGTCAGATTAAAGTGGCCGATGTCGATTCCGATCCTCGGGTAGAATCCGAAACGGGTTTCGGCTCCTACATCATCAAAGCCCGGATCGCTGGCAGTATTGAATTTTACCGCGGTCATGCTGAAAAGGCCGATGCCTGCGCCGATGAATGGGCGCACCTCCTGATTGTTGAAATAATATTGCGAGTTAAGGGTGTACGACGCGATCGAGGATGCGTCTCCCGTTACGTCGCGGCTGGTCACGCCCTTGACTCCTCTTACGATGAAATCGCCTTCGAGCCGCAGGCCGACGGCAACCTGGTCGGTGGCGCGGTAAGCCGGCTCTACGTACATCAGGAAACCTCCCCCCGCACCTTCACCAGCGCCCGGCTGCGCATACCCGATGCCGATGCCAACTTTGAAGGGTTTGTAGATCCTTGCGTATTCCTCGTTATACTGTGCATAGCTCTCAGAGCCCAGCACGAGCACTGACAAAGCAACTACAAGCGACCTTTTCATCTCTGTTTTTAGAAATTGAAAGTAAAAAATCGTACCGCCGCCACGGTTCTTATTAGGTGTTGTCGGTAGTTGATCTCAGACACCAAGCTGCTTTTCAATTTCTTCCAGCGACCGGCCTTTGGTTTCCGGTAATTTCAGATAGATCACCAGGAAGCCGGCCATGCATATGGCGGCATAAAGCCAGAAGTTGAGCGACCATCCGAGAGCCTCTTTGATGGAAGGGAACGTGAATGTCAGGGAGAAATTGCCGATCCAAAGGGTGACGGCAGCGAGCGACATGGCTGCGCCGCGGATGCGGTTGGGAAAGATCTCTGACAAAATTACCCAGACCACAGGCGCAAGCGTGAACGAATAGACCGCAACGCTTGCCAGCGTCAGGACGACGATCGGTATGCCCTCAACGCCCGCCTGGAAGAAAAACCCTTCCACGATATAGATCGCGGCCAGGCATCCCGTCCCCAGGAGCATCAACGTCTTCCGTCCATACCGGTCGACCAGGAGGATAGTGAAGATGACCGATATCACCATCACCGAACCGATCACCACGATCTGCAGCATCATCTGTTTCATGTCGTAGCCCGCGGCAAGGAAGATATCGGCAGCATAATAGAACACGACATTCATGCCGCACCATTGCTGCAGGATGGCAAGAAAGAATCCCAGCATCAGTATCCTGAACAACCCGGGCTGCAGCAGCGCGCCAAAATGCACCTGCGACACTTCTTCCTCGGAGATGGTGCTTTTTATGGCCGCGAGCTCCGCGGTGGCGTAGCGCTCCCCTCCCATCCGTTTCAGGATATTTTTTGCCTTCTCATCCTTTCCGCTTTTTACCAGCCACCGCACACTCTCCGGCATGAAGATCATGAGAACAAAAAAGATCAGGGCGGGTAACGCTTCGGCGCCGAACATCCATCGCCATCCTTCCTGGCCGTTCCAGCTTTGGCGGATGACCGCTTCAGTGGCATTCGCCGGCATCTCCGTATCGAGCAGGGAGATCTGCCAGTTCGCCACCTGGGCCGCGAGGATGCCGATCATGATCATCAGCTGGTTCACGGAAACGAACTTTCCCCGCACTTCCGGCGGCGACATCTCGGCGATATACATGGGCGACAGGTTCAGCGCGATCCCAATTCCAAAACCGCCGACAATGCGGTAGATGTTGAACCACAAAAACGTATTCGCCAACGCAGTGCCTACTGCCGAGACGGTGAATAAAAAGCCGGCCAGGATCAGCAGCCGCTTGCGTCCATACCGGTCGGCGTAAAAATAGCACAGCATGGCGCCGACCACGCAGCCGACGAGCGCGGAGCTCGTACCCCATCCTTTTTCATTGGGAGACGTGAGAAAAAAATAGGGCTCGTAAAACGGTTTCGCTCCGCCCACTACCACCCAATCGTAGCCGAACAGAAAACCTCCCATCGCGGCAACCAGGCAGATCAGCCACAAGATTCTCTTATCGTACTGCGGTGCGGCCGCATTCTGTACGTTCGGCCCGGAGCTCAGCACATCTTGTTCCATGAGGACAAAAGATTTGAAGGGTCAAGATAGGAAAAAAGTTCAAACGCGAACGACGGCGCGCCAGCACGCCGCGCGTGAGAATCCCTTAATGACTCTTTTATTTTGGTTGTCCGGCGAGAGCAGGGTCCACATTTGCCGGAGCGGCATGGTGCTTCGTCTCGATGAGGTTAAGCATTTTCAATGTAGCCGTGATGGCGGCTTCCTGCTGATCGAACTCGAAGCCGCGCGTCTTGAACACATGACCATCCATATCCCAGGTAATGATGGTCTCGACGAACGCATCCGTCCGGCCGCCGGGGGGAATGGAAATCTTGTAATCCGTGAGCTGCGGGAGTTTCTTTCCCAGTTGGTCGTATATCGATTTTACCGCTTTCATGAAGGCATCGTACTGCCCGTCGCCGGTGGACGTCGCCTCATAGATATGGCCATCGATCTCGATGCTCAGCGTCGAGATCGGCTTCAGGTTGTATACGTGGCTTGAGTAATAATTCCGGATCTTGATCTTTTCGGGAATCAGCTCCCTGCCCAGGACATCGGAGATGATATAGGGCAGGTCTTCGGGAGAAATATTTTCTTTTTTATCCCCGAGCTCCACCACGCGCTGCGTCACTTTTCGCAGGGCTTCCGGCTCCAGCTCGATGCCAAGCGACTCCAGGTTTTTCTTGATGCTGGCATTGCCCGACGTTTTTCCCAACGCGTACGTGCGCGTGCGCCCGAATCGCTCGGGCATCAGATCGTTGTGGTACAGGTTTCCCTTGTTGTCGCCATCTGCGTGTACCCCGCACGTTTGAGTAAAGACGTGCTCCCCGATCACGGGCTTGTTGGCGGGGACGCCAATCCCGGAAAACACCTCCACGAGCTTGCTTACGTTATACAGCCTGGTCTCATCCACAGAAAAGTCGGCGTGCAAGTGATCCTTCAACAAGGCCACCACGCTGGAGAGCGGCGTGTTGCCGGCGCGCTCACCCAGTCCGTTCACCGTTACATGAAGGCCCGAGGCCCCGGCCTTTACCGCCTCAAAACAGTTCGCCACGGAAAGATCATAATCGTTGTGCGCGTGAAAGTCGAAGTGTTTCCCCGGAAACCTGTCTACCATGTCCTTCACAAACCTGAACGATTCATCGGGATTGAGAATCCCCAGGGTATCGGGCAGCATAAACCTGTCGATGGCTTCGTCTTTTAAAGAGTCGAGGAGGAAGTAGACATAATCGGGGGAATGCCGCATTCCGTTTGACCAGTCCTCGAAGTACACATTCACTTTGAGTCCCGCGTTCTTTGCGTTCGCGATGGTCTTCCTGATATCGGCGACATGTTGCTCCGGAGTTTTCCGCAGCTGGCCCTGTACGTGCTTCAATGATCCCTTGCAGAGAAGGTTGATCACCCTGCCCCCCGCCCTGGATATCCAGTCGAGCGAGCGGTTGTCATCCACAAAGCCGAGGATCTCAATCCGGTCGAGAAAACCGTTTTCCCTGGCCCACCGGATGATCCGGGTAGCTCCTTCAAACTCTCCTTCCGAAATTCGCGCGGATGCAATTTCCACCCGGTCGACCTTCACTTCTTCCAGGAGCATTTTGGCAATATTCAACTTCTCG
>DASVOT010000258.1:0-16754 GCA_036383235.1 Chryseosolibacter sp. | reverse complement strand
TTGTCCTTTATCAGGAAGGAATGTTTCACCAGGAGATGGTTGAGCAGGGCGCGTTGAATCCTGATCGCGCCTATCCGGTGTTGTTGAACCTGTTGCCCGTCGGGTTGAAGGGACTTGCCTTTGCGGCGCTGACGGCCGCGATCGTGGCGTCGCTCGCGGGTAAAGCCAATAGTATCTCGACGATCTTTACGCTCGACATTTACAAAAAATTCATCCGGAAAGACGCTACGGAGAAACACCTCGTCATTGTGGGACGCATTGCCATCCTCTTCGCAATGATCATCGCCGGTTTCATCGCGCCGTTTATGGGCATTGATAAAAAAGGAGGATTCCAGTACATACAGGAGTACACCGGATTCGTATCACCCGGAATCTTCGCGATTTTCATTCTCGGCTTTTTCTGGAAGAGGACCACGGCGAAGGCCGCCTTGACAGCCGCTATCATCACCTTCCCCCTGTCGCTGCTCTTCAAGTTTCTTCCGGCGTGGGTCGACCTTTCGTGGCTGCAGACATTCGGCTTTGCCGCGCTTAATCCCGAGTCGGCGATCTTCGAGATTCCGTTCATCGACCGGATGCTGTTTGTTTTCCTTATCGTCGTTGCGTTGATGGTCGTGATCAGCGTTGCCGATCCGGCCAGCAAGAATAATCCGCGCGGCCTCGAAATTGATTCTTCGATGTTCAAGCCGCAGGGTGCTTTTGCCATTGGCGCTGCCATTGTCTGTGCCATTCTCGCGCTCCTGTATTTCGTATTCTGGTAGAAGTTTTTTAACCACGAAGTGCGAATATTGAAAATTGAGCAATTGACTTTTGCCACAAAGGCTCAAAGACACGAAGGCGCACGTAGTTTCTTTTTTGGGACACCCTTATACCTTTATACCTTTATACCTTTATATCCTTAGATCAGTATATCCGTATATCCGTATATCCGTATATCCTTAGATCCGTATATCCGTATCCCCCTATACCTATAATTTCGTACCTTTCGGTATGAACAGAATTGACCGGCTCACCGCCATTCTCATTCACCTGCAGACGAAGCGCATCGTTAAAGCAGAGGAGATCTCTGACCGGTATGAGATCAGTCTTCGCACCGTGTACCGCGATGTGAAAGCATTGATGGAGGCCGGTGTCCCGATCGGGTCGGAGGCGGGTAAGGGTTATTTTATCGTGGATGGTTATCACCTTCCGCCGGTCATGTTCAACCAGGAGGAGGCGAGCGCATTGCTGACAGCAGGGAAGCTTGTCGAGAAGATGACGGACGACTCGATCCGCAAGGCTTACGAATCGGCTCTCCTGAAAATCAAGGCGGTTTTAAACAGTTCCGAGAAAGATCACCTCGAAAACCTGCAATCGTCTGTCGCTGTTTTCCGGTTGCCCAATTATGAGCCCGACTTTCCGAACCAGTATATGGCGGACATCCAGACGGCGATATCAAAGAAGAACGTGCTGAGCATTGAATATTTTTCGAACAACAAGCAAGAGCATACCACCCGGGTGGTGGAGCCCATCGGGATTGTCTATTACTCGGGTCGCTGGCACCTCATCGCGTGGTGCCGTCTGCGAAACGGTTATCGGGATTTCCGCACCGACATGATCCAGTCGTTGAAGACTACGGGCGAGGTGTTTGATCCGCGCAATCATTACACATTGCAGGAATACTTCAGTAGTCTGATGAAGGCGCACGAAGATATGGTAAAGGCGGTGGTGGTCTTTCAGAAGTCCGTTTTGCCATTCCTGAAGAACGCGCGTTATTACTACGGTTTTGTATCGGAGGAAGACCTGGGAGAGAAGCTTCGTATGACCTTCCTGATGGCCCATCCGCAATCATTTTGCCGCTGGCTGCTGATGTTTGGCAACACGGTTGAAATAGAAAGTCCCGAGACACTTACAGCCGCGATGGAGGAACTGGTTGAAGAGCTCGCCTCGCATTACGTCTCCCCAACGTTGAAACAGGTATAGGCACTCATTGACACGACTGCACCCCTCCGCCTAAGACGGAAATAAATTTTCCCGGACAAGGGTGAGGCAGCTGACTTTAGCCACGAAGACAAAGGGCCACAAAGTTCAGATTGAGAAAATGAACAATTGATCAATTTCTCAATCTCCCCTCAGACCAACCCCACCAGGAGTTCAGGGAATACGCCAAAGATGACGATGAGCAGAAGGGTTATGGCGAAGATCACCGAATGTCTCAGGGGCACGCGGATGGCGCCGGTCTTTTCAGTGGATTTCAGATACATGGCGATGATGATGCGGAAATAGTAGTAGATGCCAATGAGGGAGGTAACGACGGCCAGCACGACCAGGGCGATGTAACCGCTCTTAAAGGCCACGGTAAACATATAGTACTTGGCGAAGAATCCAGCCAGGGGAGGGATACCCGCCAGCGAAAGCATGGCGATGGCCATGCAAAATGCCAGGTACGGATTTCGCTTAACCAGGCCGTTGAAACTGTCGATGACGGCGTTTTCGTCGTCGGCCTCTATATTGTGAAGTACCGTGAATGCCGTGATGGTGGCCAGCGCGTAGGCGACGGCGTAGTATAGGATGGCGCTCGCCGAAATCGTATTGAGCGCGAGCAGCGAAATGAGCAGATAGCCCGCGTGCGACACGCTGGAATACGCCAGCATGCGCTTCACGCTGTGCTGATAGACCGCCGTGATGTTGCTCACCAGGAGCGTCAGGATGGCGAGCACCTGCACGACGTCGGTCCACTCGCCGGATACGGTGGCGAAGCAGATTGAAAACAGGCGGTAGAATCCGGCGAAGGCCGCGATCTTGACGATCGTCGACATAAAGGCCGTGATCACGGTGGGAGCGCCTTCATACACGTCCGGTGCCCAGAAGTGAAAAGGCACGGCGGAAATCTTGAAGCCCAGTCCCACGATCAGCAAGAGTATTCCGGCGTATAGCCAGGTGGTCTTGTCGCCGGTGCCGGCCGATATGTGCGCGGCAATGACGTGCAGGTCAAAAGACGCGGTCACGCCGTAGATGAGCGCAATGCCGAAGAGGAGAAATCCGGTCGCAAAGGAGCCCATCAAAAAATACTTGAACGAGGCTTCGTTGGAGAAAATGTCACCGAAACTGCTTCCCGCGAGAACGTACAGCGAGATGGAGAGCACTTCAATTCCCAGGAACAGCATGGCAAGGTTGGTGTACGATACCATGAACATCGCTCCGATGACGGCGAACAGCACGAGGGAAAAGTGATCGGTGGTGTGCGCGTGGTCGGCGAAGTAATCTTTCGACATGAGGAACCAGAGGGCGGCGATCAGCGACAACGTCATGCTGAAGGCAACTGCGTAGTTGTCAAACGTCAGCATGTTGCTGTAGTGAGCAGTGCCCTGGTTCCAGTCCGCCATCAGCAGCAGCGCCGAAGCGACCAACCCCAGGACCACTACCGGGAAAAGAAATCTTTTTGCATTGAAGATTTCGGCCAGCAGCGAAAAAATGCCCAATCCTGAAAGCACGAAGACTGAATTCACTTATTTTTTATTTAAGATTCAAGTATTCAAAATTCAAAATTCAAAATTCACGCTGGCCTCTCCGGGGCTTAGTTCTAATGACCGATACCTGCCTGGTAGTTCATGACGATAGTCAGAAGGTCATCCACTGCCACTGCCGAAATATTCAGGAGCGGACCCGGGAAAATACCGATCAGCAGCACCAGTGTGACTACGGGGTACAGCACCCATTTCTCTTTTCTGTCGAGATCAGAGAATACTTTCGTCGTGGCATTGTTTTCTCCCAGCATGGTGATCTGGAAGCTTCGGAGCATATAGACCGCCCCCAGGATCATTGTTAAAGCCGCAAATGCTCCCGTAACGAAGTGGTATTGAAATACGGCGTTGATCAGGAGGAACTCGCCTACAAAACCGCTTGTCAACGGGAGGGCCACACTGCCCAGCAGGATGATGATAAAGGCCGTGTTAAATCTCGGGGCGCTGAGACGGATGCCGCCGAGGTTTGCCATTTCCTGCGTCGCCGTGCGGGCCACGATAATGTCGATGATGTAAAACAGTCCGACGATCACGATGCCGTGGCTGATCATCTGCACCATTGCCCCCTGCATTCCCACCTTATTCAGGGTGAAGATGCCCGCGGCGATAAGGCCGACGTGCGCGATGGACGAATAGGCGATAAGCCTCTTCAGGTCTTTTTGAAGGATGGCAAGGAATGACGCATATACGATGCCGATCACCGAAAGAGTCAGGACGGTGCTTCCCCATTTTTCAACGCCCTCAGGCACCACGGGTATAAGCCACCGGATGACGCCGTAAATACCCATTTTCAGCATGATGCCCGCAAGCAACATTGTTCCGGGTGTGGGCGCGGTATGGTATGTGTCGGGCTGCCATGTATGAAACGGGAAGATGGGCATTTTCACCGCGAAGGCGGCAAACAGCGCCCAGAAAATAATTCCCTGCTCCGCGGGGGAGAGGCTGTGTCCTGCTGCGTAAAGTGCTTTGATGTCGAAACTGTGATCGCCGGGAGTATGATAGTACAGGTACAGCAACCCGACCAGCATGATCAGGCTTCCGGCAAGGGTGTAGATGAAGAATTTCAATGTGACAGGTCCGCGGTTGACGCCGCCCCAACGCAGGCAAATGAAGTATATGGGAATAAGGGCCATCTCCCAGAAGATGTAGAAGAGGAATCCGTCGAGCGCGCAGAATACACCCACGAGGGCCATCTCCATGAAGAGCACGAGGCCGTAGAAGGAGGGAGCGTTCTCATAATTCTGTTTGAATGAGGAGAGAATGATCAGCGGAGTCAGCACGGTGGTCAGCAGGACGAGCAGCAAGGTGATGCCATCGATGCCCGCGTGAAAATTAATTCCGAGGGATGCGACCCAGGGCTGGTCGACGACGAACTGGGCAGTCCGGGAGGCGTCGAACGCGAAAGTCATTGTGAGACAGAGCGCCATTTCCAGCAAAGACGCGGCCAGCGCCCACCGCTTCGCTTCATCAGGTCGGAGGATGAAGAGAACAAGGGTGGCTACCAGGGGCCAGAATATGAGAAATAGCGTTAACATCTTTTTATATATGCAGGCAGCGCGCCTGCTACGTAAAACTTTTTACAACAAATAATATGATGATGCTGATGACCATGGCGAAAATATAAAACCCGGTATTTCCGGTCTGAACCAGGCGGAGGGTCTTTCCGCTCCAGGTGACCGCGCGGCCCGCGCCATTGACGATCCGGTCGATCAGCAACCTCTCCACGAGCGCGTCCAGCGCTCTCGACAGGAAATTCATGGGTTTGACAATGATCCTGTCGTATATCTCGTCCACATAATATTTATGGTAGATCAGTCTGTGGGCACCGTTCAGCGAGACCCCTTCAGGCGCAGGTATCTTCTTCCGGCTGACATAGAGATTGTAGGCGAAGAAAATGACGGCCAGCGTGAGGGCTACCACCACCCCGATCAACATCATTTCAACGGAGTGTGCAACTTCGTTTGCAGGGAGAATGGCCTGTGATTTGGCGAACACGGGCGCCAGGAAGTCGGCGAGGACATGACGACCGCCGAGTACTTCGGGGATGCCGATAAAACCTGCCGTCGCCGAGAGCACCGCCAGGATAATCAGCGGTGTGGTCATGGTCGTGGGAGACTCATGTACATGGCTGATGACTTCCTGCTTTGCTCGCGACGTTCCTGAAAAAGTAAGGAAGAACAAACGGAACATGTAAAAGGCGGTGAGGATAGAAGCGAAGAACGCCACGCCCCAGGCGATTTTATTGTGCGCGAACGCGTGCGCGAGTATTTCGTCTTTTGAGAAGAAGCCGGCAAACGGCGGTATTCCCGAGATGGCAAGCGTGCCGATAAGGAATGTGATATACGTGACGGGAAGATATTTTCGCAAGCCACCCATTGCGCGGATGTCCTGCTCGCCGCCCATGCCGTGGATCACGCTGCCGGCTGCGAGAAAGAGCAGGGCCTTGAAGAAAGCGTGGGTTGTCATGTGAAAAATTCCGCTGCTATAGGCGCCTACGCCGAGGGCCAGGAACATGAGGCCCAGCTGGCTCACGGTTGAGTAGGCGAGGACCTTCTTGATATCATTTTGCGCCACGGCAATGGTGGCTGCAAGGAGCGCCGTCGCCACGCCGATGATGACGATGAGGTCTGACGTAAAAGGTGACAGGGTGTAGAGGATGTTGTTTCGCGCGACCATATAGATGCCCGCTGTCACCATGGTGGCGGCGTGGATGAGCGCAGACACCGGCGTCGGGCCGGCCATGGCATCAGGCAGCCAGGTGTAGAGGGGAATCTGGGCGCTCTTGCCGATGGCACCGATGAAGAGCAGGATGGTGATCGCCGTCAGGGTGGGGGATCCGGAGGTCATGCCCGCGGCGTCCGCAAAAACGCCGTCGTACGAGAGTGTGCCGAAGTGCATAAAGATCATGATCACCCCCAGGATGAGACCCACGTCACCGATGCGGTTCATGACGAAGGCTTTCTTCGCCGCGCTGTTGTAGTCGGTATTCCTGAACCAGAATCCGATCAGGAGGTAGGAGCACAAGCCCACGCCTTCCCATCCGACAAACATCAGAAGGTAGTTGCTGGCCATCACCAGGACGAGCATGAAGAATATGAAGAGGTTCAGGTAGGCGAAGAAGCGGTTAAAGCCTTCGTCGCCGTGCATGTATCCTGCGGAATAGACGTGGATTAAAAATCCCACGCCGGTGATAACGAGCATCATCACAATGCTGAGCGGATCGACGAGAAAGGAAAAGGAAACGGAAAAGTTGCCGGCGGCGATCCACTCGAACGCAGTGAACTCGATGGAGGGCAGGCTGTCTCCCAGGGAGAAGAAGAGCGCGAGTGAGAGCCCGAAAGAAAAGAGGACCGAGCTGCAGGCCAGGAGGGCTGCCAGCCAGGGGCGGAGTTGCCGGTTGAGCAACCCGATGAGGACAAACCCCAGAAGCGGAACGACCGGTATTAAGCCAACGACGGAATCGATCACCATTTCAGTTTATTCAAGACATTAATATCTGTGCTGCGTGTGTTGTGGTATATGATAATAAGGATCGCAAGACCGACCGCCACCTCGGCTGCGGCGACTGCCATGATAAAGAACACGAACACCTGGCCGGCGCCGTCGCCATGGTAGGCAGAGAAGGCGACCATCAGGAGGTTGACGGCATTCAGCATCAGTTCAATGCACATAAATATGATGATGGCATTGCGGCGGTACAGCACTCCCAGGACACCGATGACAAACAGCGCTGTGCTGAGCCAGAGATAATAATTGAGCGGCACACCCTGAATGGTCTGGGTTATCGGATCATTCATTCGGTAGCGTTTTTAGATTTCGTGTTTTCAAATCGGACTCCTTTGACTTTTCTGCGTTCTGCAAACGCTCCATTGGAGTTTTGCCGAGCATAACCGCTCCGACCATAGCTGCGAGCAGCAGGAGGGAGACCACTTCAAAGGGCAATAAGAACTCGCTGAACAGCATTTTTCCCAGGATTTGAACGGTCCCGATATGGGTTTGCTTTCCGAAGACCAGTTGGGCGGACTCCGCGCCTTTCAGGGCGCCGACGAGCACGAGCATGAGAAGACACCCGGAGATAACCGCCGCAAATTTATACAGAGTTCTTTTTTGAGGTTCCGTGTCCTGATTGAGGTTTAAGAGCATGATGACGTACAGGAAAAGCACCATGATGGCGCCGGCATAAACGATAATGTGCACGGCAAAGAGGAATTCAGCGCTGAGGATGAGGTAATGGCCACCCACGCAAAAGAAGGTGATAACCAGGTAGAGCACGCTGTAGACGGGGTTTTTGGAAAACACCACCATCAGGGCGCTCAGCACGGCGAGAAAGGAAAGAAAATAAAAAACGTAAAGAGTCACGATCCGTTACCGGGTTATTCAAATTAACTGCAAACCTATATTATTTTAAAAAACTTCCCGAAGGTTTTTGACTCCGGGAAGGTGAAATTGGCTATTTATTATGAGCAAACCGTTTGTTTTTCTTGAATTCCAGGACCGCCGCCGTCTGTCGTTTGGTGACGTCGATGGGCTCATCGACAGGCTCGACCAGTTTGTCCTTCCCATAAATGAAATCCTGGCGTTCGAACTCGGTGGGCACCAGCCTGTCGGTGAGGAATATCGCCTCTTTCGGGCAGGCTTCCTCGCAGAGGCCGCAGAAAATGCAGCGGAGCATGTTGATCTCATATTTCGCGGCATATCGTTCCTCGCGGTAGAGACGCTCTTCCCCTTTTTTGCGCTCGGCCGCCGTCATGGTGATGGCTTCGGCGGGGCAGGAGACCGCGCACAGACCACACGCCGTGCAGCGCTCGCGTCCCTGCTCGTCGCGCTTCAATACGTGCTGGCCACGCCACACCGCGCTGAATTCCCGTTTCTTTTCCGGATATTTTACCGTCGACTTCCGCTTGAACAGGTGCCGCAAGGTGATCATTGCGCCGCCGATAATGGCCGGCAGGTACAACCGTTCCGCAAGGGTCATCTCTTTTTTAACAACAACTTTCGATCTTCCGCTTAAAGATTCCATGATAATCGCTCCTTTCTTAATCAAGTAAAACCATCACCACTCCCGTCACCGCCAGATTCACGATGGCCAGCGGGATGAGCGCCTTCCATCCGAGGTTCATCAACTGATCATAACGGAAGCGCGGGAGGGTCCAGCGGATCCACATGAAGAAGAAAATGAACAGGAATATCTTGATGAATAATCCGATTGTGCCGATGATGGTGATGGCATTGGGACTGAGTCCCAGGTCGTTCATGAAGGGGAAATTGTACCCACCGAAGTACAGTGTTGACATCACTGCCGAGGAAGTGAACATGTTGATGTATTCGGCAAACAGGTAAAACCCCAGCTTCATGCTGCTGTATTCCGTGTGGTATCCGCCGACGAGCTCGGTCTCCGTTTCAGGAAGGTCAAAGGGCATGCGGTTGCACTCGGCGAAGGCGCAGATGATGAAGATGAGGAAACCTACGGGCTGGTAGACAATGTGCCACAGGTGCCACTCGCTTCCAACGCCTCCGCCCTGCATGGCGGCGATGTCTTTCAGGCTCAGCGTGCCGGTGATCATGATGAGCGCGATGATGGACAGGCCCATGGCCAGCTCGTAGCTGATCATCTGAGCAGAAGCCCGGATGGCGCCCAGCAAGGAGAACTTGTTGTTGGAGGCCCAGCCCCCGATCATGATTCCATATACGCCGATCGAGACAACGGCGAAAATGTAGAGAATGCCGATGTTGATGTCCGTGATCTGAAGGCTGTACGCCTGGCCATTGATTATGAGCGAACCACCCCATGGGATCACAACACCCGCCATCAGCGCGGTGACCATGGCAATGCAGGGCCCCAGGATAAAGAGCAGCTTGTTCGAAACATTGGGAATGATCTCCTCCTTCATGAAAAACTTGACTCCATCGGCCAGTGGCTGAAGGATACCGAACGGGCCGGCGCGGTCGGGCCCGACCCGGTCCTGTATGAAGGCTGCCACTTTCCGCTCGAGATAGGTGGAATACATGGCAATCAACAGGGTGACACCAAAGATGGCAGCAACCAGGATCAGTTTGTATACGAGGTAGTCTGTCATGAAGGTATGTTATTCGATTCGTTCAATCTCTTTCCCGCCTGAAATTTCAGTTGCCGTTCGATCTCCAGCTTCAGTTTCTGAAGGTCAACCCGTTCGTAATGGTTTTGTGCGATCACGGAGCTGCGTTCGATATGACGGGGCCCTTCCACCACCCAGTCTTTCAGGTCTTTATGGTCGTAGCGGCATTCGTTGCAGATGAATTCTTTCACTTCGCCGTATTGGTCTTTGCGCGCGGTGACGCGAAGGACCTCGTCGCCTTTCGCCCAGAGCACTACCTTGCCGCAGCACTTCGGGCAGTCGCGGTGCGCATCAACGGGCTTTGTAAACCATACGCGGCTTTTGAAACGGAAGGTTTTGTCAGTCAGGGCTCCCACCGGGCAAACGTCGATCATATTTCCCGAGAAATCATTTTCGATCGCTTTTTCAATGTAGGTGCTGATTTCGGCATGGTCGCCGCGGTTCAGCACGCCGTGGACACGCCCTTCTGTTATCTGGTCCGCCACATAGACACACCGGTAGCAGAGTATGCACCGGTTCATGTGCAGCTTGATCTTGTCGCCGATCTCGTGCGGCTCAAAGGTGCGGCGCTCTTCCTCGTATCGCGTTTTCTGCAGGCCATGGGCATACGCCAGGTTCTGAAGATCGCATTCCCCCGCCTGATCGCAGATAGGACAATCCAGCGGGTGATTTATCAATAAAAATTCAACGACCCCCTTACGCGCTTCCAGCACCGAGGTGTTGGTGATGTTTTCAACGACCATACCGTCCTGTACCGTGGTAATGCAGGAGGGAACCAGCTTGGGCATCGGCCTCGGATCTTTGGCAGACCCCGCCGACACTTTCACCAGGCACGCGCGGCATTTTCCACCGCTGTTTTTCAAGGTTGAATAATAACACATCGCCGGAGGAACGATCTCCCCGCCGATCTGCCGGGCCGCCTGAAGGATGGTTGTTCCTTCCGGTACCTCGGTCTCTATTCCGTCTATTGTTATTTTTAACATGCTTCTGCTCGTAAGTTTTTTTGCCACAAAGGCACTAAGCCACAAAGCCACCAAGGCACCAAGGGGCACAAAGTTTCTTTTAGTCTCGCAGCTTTATGCTTTCATTCTTTTATATCTCATCTCCTTATATCCGTATACGCCGGGTCCTTTTGCCAGTAGGTTTCTTTCGCCACAAAGACACAAAGACACTAAGGGGCACAAAGTTTCTTTTAGTCTCGCAACTTTATGCTTTCATTCTTTTATATCTCATCTCCTTACATCTGCCGGGTCCTTTTGCCAGTAGGTTTCTTTCGCCACAAAGACACTAAGACACTAAGGGGCACAAAGTTTCTTTTAGTCTCGCAGCTTTATGCTTTCATTCTTTTATATCTCATTTCCTTATATCCGTATACGCCGGGTCCTTTTGCCAGTAGGTTTCCTTCGCCACAAAGACACTAAGACACTAAGGGGCACAAAGTTTCTCTTCAGTGAAGAGCGGAGCGAATTCACTCCTTATATCCTTTCTATCCTTATACCTTATACCTTATACCTTATGCCCTATACCCTTATACCCTTATACCTTATCCCCTATACCCCTATTTCCCTATTTCCGTATATCCGTATATCCGTATATCCTTATACCCTTATACCCCCTTAGGCGACCTCCGGGACCTTCTTCTCCGGAGTAAAGGGTTCCTTTTCAAAGTGTTTGCGGTCTTTCACTTTTTCAGGAAACCGGACGTGGTATTCAAATTCTTCGCGGAAGTGGCGAATGGCGCTGGCGACGGGCCAGGCAGCGGCATCGCCCAGCGGGCAAATGGTATTGCCTTCGATATTTTTGGCTACGTTCACGAGCAGGTCGATGTCGCGCATGCGGCCTTGTCCGTGTTCGATGCGATCGAGCACTTTCTCCATCCAGCCCGTTCCTTCCCTGCAGGGACTGCATTGGCCGCAGGATTCGTGGTGATAGAAGCGCGCGAACGTCCACAGGTTCCGCACGATACAGGTGGTCTCATCCATGACGATAAATCCACCTGATCCCAGCATGGTGCCGGTTTGAAAGCCGCCGTCGGCGAGCGATTCGTAGCTCATGAGGCGCGGTTCACCTTTCGCGGTTTTAAGGATAAGGTCCGCCGGCAGGATGGGCACGGACGATCCGCCCGCGATCACCGCCTTCAGTTTCCGTCCTTTCCAGATGCCGCCGCAGTATTCGTCGGAGTAAATGAATTCTTCCACGGGCAATCCCAACTCGATCTCATAAACGCCGGGCTTGTTGATGTGTCCGGAGGCTGATATCAGTTTTGTTCCCGTGCTCTTGCCGATGCCGATCTTCGTGTATTCATCGCCGCCCATGTTGAGGATGTGTGGCACGGTCGCGATCGACTCGACGTTGTTTACAACGGTAGGGCAACCGTATAGTCCGACGACAGCGGGGAAAGGCGGCTTGTTGCGCGGGTTTCCCCGTTTGCCTTCCAGCGATTCGATCTGGGCGGTCTCCTCGCCGCAGATGTAGGCGCCCGCGCCGGGATGTACGTACAGTTCCAGCGAATAGTCCGTGCCGAGAATATTCTTTCCGAGAAATCCTGCCGCGCGGGCTTCTTCGATGGCATGCTCGAGGATGGGAAAGATCCAGCGGAATTCGCCGCGCATATAAATATAAGCCGTGCGGGCACCGAGGGCATAGCTGGATACGATCATCCCTTCAATAAGGGCGTGGGGAATATACTCCATCAGGTAGCGGTCCTTGAAGGTGCCCGGCTCGCTTTCGTCGGCGTTGCAGATCAGGTACCGCGGCTTATCCGACTTGCGGTCGAGGAAGCTCCATTTCAATCCCGTGGGGAATCCGGCGCCGCCCCTCCCGCGAAGTCCTGATTTCTTCACTTCTTCAATCACCTGGTCCGGGGTCATCGACTTCAACGCCTTCTCCACAGAGGCGTAGCCCCCCTGTTGCCGGTATACATCAAAAGATTTTATGCCGGGAACATCGATATCTTTTAATAGAAGCTTCTTTGTCATCTATGTTGTATTTTTTTGCCACAAGGCACGAAGTCACGAAGGATCACAAAGATCTTTGAGGGCGCTTTGCTTGCCCTTTTCGTGTACTTAAGCCTGTGGTCGCATATCTCATTGATTTGATGTTCTTATTATGCTCTACAATCTTTTATTCCTATCCTTAATTACTCGCGACGTTACCTCCCGCTACCTTGCTTTTCGCTCTCAGGTCTGCGAGGATGCCGTCGAGTTTTTCACAAGTCAGGTCTTCGATATAATGGTCGCCAACCTGCATCACCGGTGCCGTGCCGCACGATGCCAGGCACTCCACGGTTTTCAACGTGAACATTCCGTCAGCGGAGGTTTCACCGTCTTTGATACCCAGTTTGTTTTCGAGATATTCAATGATGTCGTCTGAGCCTCTCAGCATGCAGGGACCGGTGCGGCAGACTTCCAGCACGCACGTGCCTACGGGGCGCAGGTTATACATCGTGTAGAAGGAGGCGACTTCGTATACTTCGATGGGCTTCAGGTTCAGGATCGACGCAACATAATCCATGGTTTCGGGGCTCAGCCATCCGCCAAATTCAGCCTGCGCCAAATGCAGCACCGGCAGCAAGGCAGACTTCTGCCTGCCTTCAGGGTATCGTTTTATAATCTTTTGCACCAATGCCATCGCGGCAGAGGAGAATTGAGGTTTGGGTGTACTGGTCATCTATGTTTAAAAGTTGTGCTTGGCTGTTGGCTTTTGGCTCCTGGCCGCTGGCAAACGCCTGCACGTGAACGCCTGGGGCCTCCCGCTACATTACCGCTTTTAAAAAAATCTTCAATCATTGCTCTTTTCAAAACGCCGTCCTACCGCCAACAGCTAACAGCCAACAGCTAACAGCCAATAGCTGCCCTCACGCGTCCAATTCCCCGGCAATCACATTCATGCTGCTCATAGTGAGGATCGCATCGGAGATGTTGGCGCCTTTGATCATTTCGGCATAGGCCTGATAATAGATAAAACAGGGTCTTCTGAAATGCAGCCTGAAGGGAGTGCGGCCGCCATCGCTGATCAGATAGAACCCGAGCTCTCCATTTCCCCCTTCCACGCAATGATAGACTTCTCCTTTCGGAACATCGGTTTCCCCCATCACGATCTTGAAGTGGTAGATGAGCGCTTCCATATTGTTGTATACCTCTTCTTTGGGAGGCAGATAAAAGTCGGGTACGTTGGGAGAGAAAAACGGTCCGTCCGGCAGCTTTTCGATCGCCTGGCGGATGATCTTCATGCTTTCCCACATTTCTTCCTGCCGCACCATGAAGCGGTCATAGGTGTCGCCGTTCAACCCGACCGGAATAATGAAATCGAAGTCCTCGTAGCTGCTGTAGGGGTTCATGACGCGCACGTCATAATCCACGCCAGTAGCCCGCAGGTTAGGTCCGGTAAATCCGTAGTTGAGTGCGCGCGCCGCCGCAATCGGTCCGGCGCCGATGGTGCGGTCCATGAAAATACGGTTGCGTTTCACCAGGTTTTCAAATTCTTTCAGGGCCTCCGGGAATTCTTTGAGGAATTTGTCCAGCTTTGCCCACGCCACGTCGTTGAAGTCGCGCTCAAAGCCGCCGATCCTGCCGATGTTGGTTGTCAGCCTGGCTCCGCAGATCTGCTCATAGATCTCATAGATCAGCTCGCGGAACTGGAAGAGGTAAACAAACCCCGTCAGCGCTCCCGTGTCGACGGCAATGACCGTATTGCAGATCAGGTGGTCGGAGATGCGGGCGAGCTCCATGATGATCACGCGCAGATACTGCACGCGCTTCGGGATCTCGGCGCCGATGAGCTTCTCCACCGTCATATGCCATCCGATGTTATTGATGGGAGCCGAGCAGTAGTTCATCCGGTCGGTGAGGGGGGTGATCTGATAGAAAGGCCTTCTTTCGGATAGCTTCTCAAACGCCCGGTGAATGTACCCGATGGTGGGTTCGGAGCGGATGATCACTTTGCCGTCCATGGTGAGCACGTTTTGAAAAATACCATGGGTGGCCGGGTGGGTCGGACCCAGGTTCAGGGTAGAATACCGGTTTTCCTCTACAGCATGTTGCGTCTTGATCGCGTCGTCGGCCATGGTTTATCTTCCAAACATGAAATCTTTTTTGTCTTCGCGGGTCTGGTCTTCGAGAGGATATTCTTTTCGCATCGGGAAAATGATCATATCTTCCACGTTGAGGATTCTCCTCAGATCCGGATGCCCCGTGAATTTTATTCCGAAGAAATCGTACGTTTCGCGTTCCATCCAGTTCGCCGCCGCGAACACGTTCGTGAGCGTGGGCGTTACGGCATTTTCTTCCGGAAGGTAGATCTTGATCCGGATCCGCCAGTTGTTGACCAGGCTATGGAGCTGGTACATCACCGCAATCTGTTTCTGGTCCGGGTAATGAATTCCGCAAAGCGTTGTCAGGAACTGGAATTTCGCTACGGGGTGATCGTAGAGATACCGGATGAGATCGATTATTTTTTCTTTTTTGAAGTGTATGGTAAGAAAATCGTAAGGGGTTTCCACCGAGAGCACTTCGCTCTCAAATTTTTCTTTAATGATGCCGGCTATCTGCTCGTGGGTGGTATCCATATTTTATTCGATGCCATACTTGTTCAGCAGGGCTTTATATTCGGGCGAATCTCTCCGCCGCCGCGATTCGGATTCAACCAGCTGCTGGATCTTCATAATTCCGTTAATGATCTGTTCGGGACGCGGCGGGCAACCCGGCACATACACGTCAACGGGGATGATGCGGTCGATACCCTGCAGCACGCTGTACGTGTCGAAGATACCCCCGCTGCAGGCGCAGGCCCCTACTGAAAGCACCCATCTCGGCTCCGCCATTTGTTCGTAGACCTGCCTCAATACGGGCCCCATCTTCTTGGCGATGGTACCCATCACCATGAGCAGGTCGGCCTGGCGCGGCGAAAAGCTGAGCCGTTCCGACCCGAACCGCGCCAGGTCGTAATGGGCGCCCATGGTCGCCATGAACTCGATGCCGCAGCACGAGGTGGCAAACGGGAGAGGCCAGATGGAATTCTTCCGCGCCATTCCCACTACCTTGTCGAGGCTGGTGGCGAAGAAGCCCGCCCCCTCGTATCCGTCGGGCTTTTCTACAAGTTTTATATCGGTTGTTCGCGTTTGAGTCGATTGCATCACGTTGTGTTTAATCCTTCCAGTCCAGGGCCTTTTTTTTGATAATGTAAAAGAAGCCTACCAACAGCAGGGCGATGAAGACCATCATCTGCATCAGCCCCGTCCCTCCGAAGTCTTTGAAATTCACGGCCCATGGATACATGAAGATCACCTCCACATCAAAGAGCACGAACAGCAGCGCGACGAGGAAGTACCGGATCGGGAAGGGCACGCGCGCATTGCCGCGCGGTTCAATGCCGCACTCGAAGGACTCGAGTTTAACCTTCGTTTTGCGCTTCGGCCCCAGCCAGTGGGTCGCCAGCATGGTGAGTGAAACAAACCCGGCCGCCAGCAGAAGCATCAGGACAACAGGTATATAGTTAACTAAATTAGCATCGGTCATACAAAGCTGGTTTCGGGGCGGCCAAAATTAGCTTTTATTTTCAGTAGAAAACATTAATAAAGGCAATATTCTCGCATAAATACAAAGACAAATAAATGGAGGTTTTCAGTAAATCCACAGAGAAATAAGATGAATTTACCTGCGCCGGCGGCGCGACTTTCAACACTGCTCCGTCATTTCCGCTGGCCCGTTTTGCAAACGGTTGATTGGAAAAAATGAATAATTGAAATTGTATTTAAAGGCGTACATTTGCTGAAATTTTAACATTGCTACCCGGCGAAAAAGTTCAGGCGATTGAGGAGGTGTTTTCCCTTCTCGACCAGGAAATATCAGCGTTCCGGGGATGGTCGGGAATTAGCTGCAAGCAGGGTTGTGGAAAGTGTTGCACGAAGCCTGACATCGAAGCCACCGTTCTCGAGTTCATTCCCTTCGCCTGGCACGTGTACCGGCAAGGTGAAGCGTCGGAATGGCTGGAGAAACTACAGAAAGACACGCCGGATGTGTGCCTGTTTTTCAACCCCCACAGCGCCGAGGCCGGCTTGTGCTCGCAGTACCCCTACCGTGGTTTGATTTGCCGGCTGTTCGGGTTCTCCGCCCGGACAAACAAGTATTCAAAACGCGAATATGTCACCTGTCAGACGATT
>DASVOT010000257.1:0-6227 GCA_036383235.1 Chryseosolibacter sp. | reverse complement strand
GTTTGTGTACTTTATCCTTGCCGGCCAGTACGAGAGCTACCTCATCCCGTTTGCCGTGCTGCTCTCGCTACCCATCGGCATCATGGGTGCCTACGTGACGACGAAGCTCGCGGGTCTGCAGGTGAATATTTATTTTCAAATCGCACTGGTCATGCTGCTGGGGCTGCTGGCGAAGAACGCGATATTGATCGTTGAATTCGCGCTGCAGCGGCGGAAGGCGGGCTATGCCATCGCGGACGCGGCCTTTGAGGGCGCGAAAGTCAGGCTGAGACCCATCCTCATGACCTCCTTTGCATTTATCGTCGGCTTGCTGCCTTTGGTCTTTGCGTCGGGAATCGGCGCGCAGGGCAACCGCTCGATCGGTACCGGCGCCGTAGGCGGTCTGCTGGTGGGCACCTTGCTGGGAGTGTTCGTGATCCCCATCCTGTACATTGTCTTTCAATGGCTGCAGGAGAAAGTCAGCAGAAAGAAGCCTGTGAGCCAGGGAGGAAGCAATGTTTAATAAGACCGAAAAAGTAATCATGAAACAGAAGGTTTTTTTCAGGATCGCGGTCACTCCCCTTATGTTGCTTGTGTTGCAATCGTGCTTTGTGGCGGGAAAATACACGCGTCCCGAAGTGGTGCGCACAAAATATTTTCGCACAGATTCGCTTTCGGAAGACAGTGTATCGCTTGGCGAGGTTTCCTGGAGAGAGCTGTTCCAGGATCCTGTCCTGGTCTCGTACATCGACAGCGGGCTGGAAAACAACATCGACATCCGGATTGCGCTGCAGCAGATCACGGCGGCGCATGCCTATTACCTCCAGGGGAAGGCAGGTTCTTTGCCAGCCCTGAACGCGGCCGGCAGGATCAGTTACCAGGAGCTGTCGCGCAACAGCCAGTTCGGCTCGTTTTTCAGAGGCGCCATCACGCAATATGAGATCAGCGGAGGGTTGTCATGGGAAGCCGATATCTGGGGAAAGATCAGAAGCAATAAGCGCGCGCTCGAGGCCTCCTACCTGCAATCCGTAGCTGCCCACCAGGCTGTCAAGACCGAACTCATCGCCAATATCGCGTCGCTTTATTTTCAGTTGCTGGCTCTGGACGAGCAGCAACGCATCACCGGGCAAACCATCCGCACGCGCGAAATCAGCCTGGAAACCACGCGGTCGCTCAAAGAGGCAGGGACTGTTTCAGAAGTCGCGGTCAAGCAAACGGAGGCCCAGCTGCATACAGCCCGGGCGTTGCTCGTCGACATCAAGGCCAACATCCGGATACTTGAAAACACGTTCTCCATTTTGCTGGGAGAAGAACCGCATCCGATCGCAAGGGGACGCCTGGAGGAACAGGAGATCAGCCGGGAGCTGCATACGGGCGTCCCCGTCCAGCTGCTGCGAAACCGGCCCGATGTCATGGCCGCGGAGTTCGGTTTGGTTCAGGCCTTCGAACTCACCAATATCGCACGGGCGAATTTCTATCCCTCCCTGACTGTGTCGGCAAGCGGAGGGCTTCAGAGTCTTGAGCTGGACAGGCTTTTCAGCGTCAACTCGTTGTTTGCGTCCGTCATCGGCGGGATTGCGCAGCCTGTGTTTAACGGTCGCCGCATACGCACACAATACGAGGTGGCCCTGTCACAAAAGGAACAGGCGTACCTGCGATTCCGGCGCGCGATCCTGAATTCCATGAAAGAAGTTTCTGATGCGCTCTATTCTTTCGAAGCCGCCGACGAGACCATTGAAATAAAATCCCGGGAGTTCGCCGCCTACGACAGCGCCGCGGTCTATTCCGAGGAACTCCTCAATAACGGTTTCGCCAACTACCTGGAAGTCCTCACCGCCCGTCAGAATGCCCTCAACTCGCAGCTCGGCGTGATCAACGCCCGCCTGGATCGTCTTGACGCGGTCGTGGAACTGTACCGCGCGCTGGGAGGGGGATGGAGGTGATGATTCAAAATTCAAGATTCGGTGGCTGAGCCTGTCGAAGCCCAAAATTCAAGATTCGGTGGCTGAGCCTGTCGAAGCCCAAGATTCAGGGATGAGTGGGCAACGGAGTTGTCTTTATGCTTTGTGTTTTACTTCTTATCTTTCAGGAAGAGCTCGCCCTTCAGGGGCGAGAGTTTTAAACCGATGTCGCAAAGATGAACTGGGTGGCAATTCTGGAAATCTTTTATATTATTGTTCTGGTCGTTGTTTGCCTCAGGATCATCTACGATACGACGAGCACAAACAAAACGCTGGCCTACCTGCTGCTCGTGATATTTGTTCCCATTCTCGGGATATTGTTTTATTTTTCATTCGGAATCAATTACCGGAAGCGCCGGGTGTACAGCAAAAAGCTGATCGAAGACGATGTGCTTCGCCGTGAGCTTATCAGGCAGATTATTTCGCGGACGGAAACGAACCTCAAGCTGAACACCGCCACCATCAGGGAGGGTGCGAGCCTGGTGCACCTGCTGCTGAACGACAGCCTGAGCCCGTTAACGGTGGGGAACGAAGTCACCTTGCTGCACAACGGGGAAGGGAAATTTCCGCAGGTGTTAAAAGCCTTGGAGGACGCTCGTCATCATATTCACATCGAGTACTACATTTACGAAAACGATGCGATCGGCAACCGGATAAAGGACCTGTTGGTTGCGAAAGCCAGGGAGGGTGTGAAGGTTCGGCTGATTTACGATGCATTCGGAAGCAGGAGCATTCGCCGGAGTTTTGTCAGAGAATTGATTTCGTCGGGAGTGGAAGCATACCCTTTTAACCGGATCCGCTTTCAGCCGCTGGCCAACCGTCTGAATTACCGCAATCACCGGAAGATCATTGTCGTCGACGGCCACCTCGGCTTCGTCGGAGGGATCAACATCAGCGATCGCTACATCAATGACGCGAACGCGATGGAGGGAAAAAAAATCTATTGGCGTGATTCTCACTTCCGCATTGACGGGCCGGGCGTTCAGTACCTGCAATATCTGTTCTTTTGCGACTGGAATTTCTGCGCGCATCAAAAGCTGCAGCCTGAGCCCGCCTATTTTATTGACCGTCCGCATGCGGGAGCAAATGAAAGTGTGCAGATCGCCGCCAGCGGACCGGATTCTCCCACCTCCACCGTCATGCTCTCGTTGCTGAAAGCCATCAACCTGGCGAAGAATGAGATCCTGCTTACCACTCCTTACTTCATACCCGGTGAAACCATTCTGAATGCGCTGAAGGTGGCTGCCCTTGGCGGCGTCTCCGTCAGGATACTGGCTCCCGGCATATCCGATTCGCTGCTGGTCAACGCCGCGGCATGGTCGTATTTCGACGAGCTTCTTCGCTCCGGCGTTGAGATTTTTCTTTACCGGAAGGGTTTTATCCACGTCAAAACGATGGTAGTGGATGACTATATTTCTATCGTTGGCACGGCCAACATGGACTACCGGAGCTTTGACCTTAATTTCGAGGTGAACGCGGTGGTTTACGGCGAAAAGCTCGCCGGTGAATTGCGCGCTTCTTTCCTGAACGACCTTGAAGATGCCGAACAGATACAGGCGAACGCCTGGCACCGAAGGCCGGTCTTTAAGAAGCTGGCGGAAAGGATCGCCCGTTTGTTATCGCCCCTTCTATGACGCCTCGACCCATGGATTACCACATACGATCGGCGGAAAGCGCGGCAGGCGATCTGAAGACAACCCCCTCGGGCCTTTCTTCCGCAACGGCGAAGGAGCGGGTGCGCGAATACGGGATGAATGTACTGGAGGCAAAGAAAAAGAAGACGGTGGGAGGGATGCTCCTTCGGCAATTCACCGATTTCATGATCCTGGTTCTGATCGGCGCCGCCCTTGTCTCCGGGATGATCGGAGAAATTACGGATACGCTGGTGATCCTTGCCATCGTAGTGGTCAACGCGCTGGTTGGAACGATGCAGGAGTGGAGGGCGGAGAAGGCGATGGAGGCCTTGGCGGATATGGCTGCGAGCACCGCCCGGGTGGTGCGGTCGGGTGAGTCGCAGGAAATTCCCGCCGCGGAACTGGTGCCCGGCGATGTGGTCATCCTCGAAGCCGGCAATGTCATCCCCGCCGACCTTCGCATCTTTGAGGCGTATACCCTGAAGGTTGACGAGTCGTCTCTTACGGGGGAATCGGTCGACGTCGAAAAGTTTACTGACGCGCTTCCGGAAGGCGAGTATCCCCTGGCGGACCGGCTGAACATGGGATACAAAGGAACTTTTGTGACCAATGGCCGCGGCGTTGGATACGTGGTGGCAACGGGGATGAAGACGGAACTCGGCGCGATCGCCAGAATGATCCAGACGGAGGAAACGAAAACTCCGCTCCAGAAGAGACTGGATTCGTTCGGGAAGATACTCACGGGGATCATTCTCCTCCTGTGCGCCGTATTTTTCTTTGTCGGCTGGCACCGCGGCGAAAGCTTGGCGACCATGTTGCTGACGTCGATCTCCCTTGCTGTGGCCGCGATCCCCGAAGCGCTGCCCGCTCTTGTAACCGTCGCGCTCGCCCTCGGCGCAAAACGGTTGGTGAAAAGCAACGCCCTTATCCGCAAACTTCCTGCCGTCGAAACACTTGGCTCCGTCACCTACGTCTGCTCCGACAAGACGGGCACTCTGACGCTGAACCGGATGACCGTGCAAAAACTGTATGAACCCCGCGAAGACACGTTGCCTGACAAGGTCTTCCGGGAGAAGAACAGGCTGCTCCTGGCCATGGCGTTGAACAACGACGTCACCCGCGACAAGAATAACGAATGGGTCGGCGAATCCACCGAAGTGGCGCTGGCGCGGTTTGCCCAGGATCACGATTTCGACAGGGTGACGATGGAAAGAAAATATCCGAGGATCGCCGAACTCCCATTCGATTCGAAAAGGAAATGCATGACTACGCTTCATCAAACGGAGTCGGGAGTGGTGGCGATCGTGAAAGGCGCGGTGGACGTGCTGCACGACAAGCTTCATCCTGACCAGCGGCCCTTCCTGCATGAATTCGAGCAAAAGGCGAACGAGATGGCGGCAGAAGGCTACCGCACGCTCGGTTATGCTGTCCGCTTCTTCGATGAAATGCCCGAACGCTCCAGGGCAGAAGACATTGAGACTTCCCTCACCTTCATCGGCCTGGCGGGAATGATCGATCCTCCGAGGGAGGAGGCGAAAAAAGCGGTGACCCAATGCAGGCAAGCCGGTATCAAGCCAGTGATGATCACGGGCGATCACAAGCTGACCGCACAGGCAATCGCCCGCCAGCTCGGGATTTTGTCTTCGGAAACCGACCTCGTGGTCTCAGGTCCCGAACTCCAGAAAATGGGCGACGACGAATTTGAAAGTAAAGTTGAAAGGATCCGCGTATACGCGCGGGTTAGCCCGGAACAAAAAATGAAGATCATCAGCGCATTGCAGGCGCGCGGACAGTTCGTGGCCATGACAGGCGACGGCGTGAACGACGCGCCGGCGCTGAAGAACGCTGACATCGGCATCGCGATGGGAATCAACGGCACGGAGGTGAGCAAAGAAGCTGCTCATATGATCCTGCTCGATGACAATTTTGCCACCATCATCAAAGCCGTCAGGCACGGTCGCCGGATATTTGACAATATTCTGAAATTTATCAAATACATCATGACGGGAAACTCGGGCGAAATATGGACGCTCTTCCTCGCGCCTTTCCTGGGGTTGCCGATCCCGTTACTTGCCATTCACATTCTGTGGATCAACCTGATCACGGACGGCCTGCCAGGGCTGGCACTTGCATCTGAAAAAGCTGAGCCGAACATCATGAAACGCCCGCCGCGGGATCCGGGTGAAAATATCTTTGCCGGTGGAATGGGCTGGCATATTCTCTGGGTCGGATTATTGATGGCGCTGGTCACCCTGGGAATGCAATGGTATGCCATCGGCAGGGCCACCGCGCATTGGCAGACGATGGCTTTTTCGGTGTTGTGCTTCAGCCAGCTTGGGCATGTGATGGCGCTCCGATCGAATCGCCGGTCGTTCTTCAGGACGGGCCTCCTTTCAAATAAACCGATGCTCTACGCGCTCATCATCACCGTCTCTCTGCAGATGATGGTAATTTACAGCCACTTTTTCAATGGAGTGTTTAAAACACAACCCCTCAATTTCAAAGAACTGGCCCTGACGATGGCTGCTTCGTCGCTCGTGTTTTGGGCGGTGGAGGTCGAAAAGGTCTTTAAAAGAGCGTTTCGTTGATTTTTGCGCGGCGATAGCAAATGATCGCCGCAAATCCGAAAATTTAAAAACAGGTTTCTTATTTT
>DASVOT010000256.1:0-2188 GCA_036383235.1 Chryseosolibacter sp. | reverse complement strand
CAAGCGGAATGTGCTCGTCGCCGTACAGGAGGTTGATGTGTTCCATATCAACCGTTCCAAGGGTCGATACGCGTTGGGCAGTGCTCCGGTGTTTCAGCAGATTGATCTTCCCGTCGAAGGCGATATCGACTACCACGGCGCCCGACACGTATTTGAAGCTGCTCACCGGGTAGAAATCCAGAAGGGACCGGGCGTCGATCTTACCTTTGAAGTCGAGCACGACCTCGGGATCGGTAAAATCTTGGAGTGCGAAATTCGCGTGGAAATCTTCATCGTTAAGTTTGCCGTTTACAGCCTTGAGCACGAGAACGGCTTTGGTAAGGTCACTTACGTCTCGGCTGTGAAAGGATCCCGTCAGGTTGGCATTTTCGATTTTGGTTTTGTAATCCGGATGGTACAGGGTCGCATCCTTAAAGCCGAAATCCACTGTGAGCGCCGGACTTACGGACGAGGAGATCTCCCCGTTCAAGCGAGCTTTGAAGTAGACGTCGCCCCTGCTTCTGTATTTTTCGAAATTCCTGGCTTTTGATTCCGGCAGAAGCGAAAGCAACGTCTGCAGGTCGGTGTTTTTACCGGTGGTCGTCAGGTCGATGATGTTCTTGTCTTTCCACCTGTACGTTCCGGTGACGGAGAACGCTGACGTTTTGAGCCCGAGATCCGATGGGTGGATCGTAAGATTTTTTTTCAGGTCGTCGTATACCAGGTGGCTTTTGATGTCGAATGATTTTTGGTTGAGGTAATTGTTTTCGCCGATGGTCAATTTCTCTGCCGTGAGCTGGCCCTCCGCGTCAATGTTGTACACATCGTTCAATGAATGAATGGAGGCGAGCACCTTCTCGCTTTTGAAGGTGAAATCCTGAAGCATCCGCAGATCGATATAATGAACAGTGGTTCCGCGCAGCGACACGTCGGAGAGTTCGAATCCGATGGTGCTTTGCCCTCCCGCCGCGGACTGCTTTTTGATGATGGTGTAATTGTTTACGCCCGCTTCATCGATCTTCAGGTTTGCTTCACATCCCTCCACCTCCATTCCCTTGACCGTGTAGCTGCCGTTCCAGACCTCCATCGGGTTAAGCTGGAACGAAATCTTCGCGGCGGTGAGCAGGGGATAATGTCCGGGCTGGCTGTCCTCCACATAAACATCCCTGAACACGATCGACAGGCGCGGAAACTCGTCGAGAAGCGAAACATCCATTTTCTTTATGGTGATCGGCGTGTTGATCTGCTTGTTGGCTTCCCGGATAAATTCTTTGATAATGCGGTCTTTGAAGAGAACGGCCGAAATGGCGAGGGCGATGACGGCGGCACCCGTCAAAAGGGTTAAATAAAAAAGTACCCTGCGAATTAGCTTCAAGATCAAAAAATTTTACAAAAATAGCTGGCAAAAACGAGACCAGATGAGGGTGAAGGCCTAAATCCTTAATTATTCCGTGAGATCCTTCTTTTTCCAATCGGTTTCGCCGTTGAAACGAAAATCCCCTCCGCGCCGTATTTTCTTGCCCCGCAAAAATGTTTTAAAAAAGCGGCGTCTGGCCGTTTTGCCGCCCGCGCCCAGGATTTCCGAATACCGTATCTTGTTATATGACAGCCCTTTCCCTGTTTAAGGGCCCTTGCCGGGGGGTTTCGTCTTAAATGCGCAAGGAAAGGCTATCGCCATTGGTTTATTTCTTGGGCCTAAGGCAACCATTCGACCGAAAACGATGTACTGGTAATTAAAAGCAGCTCCCTTGGAGGAACAGGAAAAATACATAAGGTCATTACTGGAGGGATGCGCCCGTGCGAACAGGGTGAGTCAAAAACTGCTCTATCAGGAATTTTACAACTACGGAATGAGCATCTCGCTCAGGTACGCCAACAGCCGCGACGAAGCTTCCGAAATTCTAAATGATGGATTTATGAAAATATTCGGCAACCTCAGGCAATTCGACCTGACGAAACCTTTCAAGCCGTGGCTGAGAAAAATCATCGTCAATACCGCTATTAATCATTACCACAAGAAACAGCGGGAGATTCAGTCGGAAGAAATGCAAAAGGCAAAGAATGAAATGGATTCCGAGAAAATCCTTTCGGGAATATCTTACCAGGAGGTGATCGCACTGCTTCAGAAACTGCCGATCGCGTACAGGACGGTCTTCAATCTCTACGTTATCGAAGGCTATACGCACGAGGAAATTGCCAATATGCTGAA
>DASVOT010000255.1:0-2551 GCA_036383235.1 Chryseosolibacter sp. | reverse complement strand
GTAGCCTTCCACATCCCTCAGGTGAATAACCTGCCGCTGCTTGTCGGGCAGGCTTGCGATCATCTGTGTTATCTTTTGCATACTTTCGCCAACTTCAGTTGATTCATGCGGCGTTAAGGCTTCGTGCCTGACGTGATAACTCTCTTCGATGGGTTGGGTTTGTTTTCGCGACATCGCCCGGACGCGGTCGAGCGAGAGGTTTTTGGTGATGCGCATACACCATGCCTCCCAGTTCTGAACCTCCTCCATCTGGTCGCGGCCGTTCCAAATGCGGATCAATACCTCCTGCACGATGTCCTGGGCCTCCTCTTCGTTCCGCAAAAACTTGAGGGCGAAGCGGAAAAGCTTGTTTTTTACGGGTAAAACCCGTTTTTCAAAGGCATTGAGGTCCATTTCCCAAATTCTATAACAAGACGCAAAGGTAGAGGAGATGTTACAACTATTTTTAAATTCTTTTTTTATGCGGCGGTGCCGGCGGCAAATCAACTCTGTCTTGTTTCGCGAAAGCGCGGTGAAGCCCCGAGGCGAATGCGGGGATTTTTCTCGAATCCTGCGGACTTATAGAAATGCCTCGGCTATCTCTTTCCAGCTGTTCAGCCTTCGGTAATGATTGAAGTGGAGGTTGTGAGGGGCGGTGAAGAGAAATTTTTCTCCGCTGAATGACTCCAGGTTACGGGGAAGGTCATCGATCATATAATCGCCATGGACCACGCTCTTGCTGCCGCAGAAAACGAATTGTCTCCATGCCAGGAAAGGGAAATGCTCTTGAAGCCAGGATAATTTCTCCGGCAGGGATTGCGGGAATTCCATCGCCGCCGAAACCACGAAGACCTCGTGCTTCCGGTTTAACTGTTCCATCACCTCCCGGCAACCTTCATTGACGTCCATCGTCCGGAAGAAATTTTCACGGTAGGGGAAACCCGCGATCACACTGTGGTTGTCAGGAAATCCTTCGCCCTCGCCTTTGCCGTTCAGCATCGAGCGGTCAATGCGAACGCCAAATTCCTTTTCATAATAGCGGATGAACTGACCCGTCGCATCGGCCATTACGTCGTCCATATCGATAATCAGTCTCTTCACTTTTGATTCAAATTTTCTTTTTTAACACACGAACATGGGCGTTGCGTCAAAGATTCCCCCTGCCGCCGTTTATTTTCCGCAATCCGTCACCCGCTTTTGTTAAATGAATTAATTATCTTACTGTTAAAACGACGATGACGGTCGGCCTTCTCTCCTTAACAAGTTGATTGATTCGTTTCCGGATGGGAACGTCGCCGAAAGACGCGCATGAAAGAAAAATCCGACGATATCATTGTTTTTAAAGAGTTTGACAGCGCGATTGACGCGAATATCGCAAAGACGAAGCTCGATGCCTATGATATACCCTGTTTTCTTACGGAAGAAAATATGGCGGGCCTCTATCCGGGCCAGAGTTTCAATGCGTTCCGGATCAGGCTGCATCTTTTCGCGGCTGACCGGGCCCGCGCGATTGAGCTTCTTACCGACCGGCACATTGCCGTACATGACGAAGGCACGGTGAGCTGCCCCAGATGTCATTCGCAGCGGATCGAACGGGTTTTTCCGAAAAAGGTCGCCGATGGTTTGATCTTTGTTCTTTTCGGCATTTTTATGCCAGGTAAAAAGGTCAACCATTGTCTTGATTGCGACCACGAGTTCTGATTTGAATATCGTTTATTCCGTCGTAATTTAGGGATCATCAAAAGAGTATGGTAAAAGCAATCGTCGGCGTAATGGGCCCCGGGGAAAATGCCCGTCCGGAAGAAAATGAAATGGCTTTTGAATTGGGCAAGGCGATCGCGGAGCAAGGATGGATCGTCTTAACGGGCGGAAGGAGTTTCGGGATCATGCAGGCTGCCATGAAAGGCGCGCATGAGGCAAATGGATTAACCATTGGTATCATTCCGGACGACAACCCGCATAATGCATCGGAGGAAGCTGACATCAAGATTCTGACGGGAATGGGCAGCGGCAGGAATGTGATCAATGTATTATCGAGCCACATACTGGTGGTGATCGGCATGGCGGCGGGGACGGCGTCTGAGGTCGCCCTGGCGATCAAGGCGAACAAAAAGATTATTTTGCTTCACCAGGATGAGATTACCATCCGGTTCTTCAAGAACATCGGCACCTACAAGGTCATGGTTGCGAACACCATCGAGGAGACGATGCGCATCATCAAAGATTATCTTAAAGTGACCCCGCCGGGCCCCCTGAAGGGGAGCGCCTTCTCACATTCAGCAGAGCTGGAGGGGTAGCATTATTTTTTGAGGATCGTGAATTCGACCCTTCTGTTATTCGCACGGCCTTCGTCTGAATCGTTGGTGTCGATCGGTTTGGATTCCCCATAACCGTGCGCTGTCAGGCGGAAGCTGTCGATCCCCTGGCTGATGATATAATTGACAACCGCCTCCGACCTTCCCTGCGAAAGGGTCTGGTTGTAATCGTCAGAGCCTTTGTTATCGGTGTGACCGGAAATCTCAATCTCCACGGTGCCGTTTTGCTTGAGGAACTCCACGACTTTATTCAGTTC
>DASVOT010000254.1:0-1722 GCA_036383235.1 Chryseosolibacter sp. | reverse complement strand
CTTCTACAAAATTCTTCATCGGTTCATTTTTCTGCGGCAAAGATAGAAAAATCCCCTCCACTGTCCACTGCCCTTCGCAAGGCAGTAACAGCTTCGGGGATACCGGAAGTCCGTCAATGCGCGCGGGCCAGCACCAGGTCGCGTATGCCCACCGTTTCCACTTTAATGTCCCTCAGACTGGCGGCGTGCGCTTTGAAATCGTGGATGATCTCGAGCACGTCGTAGTCGATGTGCACGGAATGCGAGCCGTCAATAACGACGCTTGCGCCGTCTGGCAAATTGTCGAGGCTTTCCTGGATGCTCGCCTTGTTGAGAAACGTCACTTCTTCCGAAAGGCGGATGGTGATCTTTTCCCCTCCATGCGTTTTTTCCTTCTTATAGTGATAGGAATGTTTATAATTCTTTCTCAGAATAAAAAAGATTGCGACCACCATCCCGATGGCGATCCCTTTCAGGAGATCGGTCAGGATGACTCCGCCAACGGTTGCGATGAAAGGCAGGAATTGCTCGTACCCAAGCCTGAACATGCTGCGGTACAGGGCGAGCCTCGACAGCTTATATCCCACCATGAGCAGGATGGCAGCCAGGCTGGCCAGCGGGATGAGGTTGATGTATTGCGGTATAAAGCAGGCGGACAACAGCAGGATGGCTCCGTGGCACATCGTGGAGATCTTCGTCCTGCCACCGGCATTGACATTGGCTGAGCTTCGCACGATCACCTGGGTGATCGGCAAACCCCCGATGAGTCCGGAGATGATGTTGCCGACTCCCTGGGCTTTCAGCTCGCGGTTTGTGGGTGTGCTTCTCTTGAATGGATCAAGCTTATCGGTGGCTTCCACGCATAACAGCGTTTCCAGGCTGGCCACGAGCGCCAACGTGGCGGCGATGACGTAAACCTGCGGATTACCCAGGGCGGAAAAATCCGGAAGGCGGAAGAAGCTGATGAACTGAGCCGCACTGCTGGCCACGGGAAGCTGAACGAGATGCTCGTTTCTCAGGGTCCAGCCGGGCGCCGTCTGCAGGAACAGGTAGTTCAGAACGATGCCTGTTACCACCACAACCAGCGCGCCAGGCACAAACTTGAAGAGGCCGAACTTTTTCAGAAAGGGCCGTTCGAAGAAAATGAGGATCGCCACTGATACCACGGTGATGATAAGCGCAGCGGGCTGAACGTGCGACAAAGCATAAAACACTTCCGTGAACGTGTTCCGCCCGTCGGGTTGCTTCATGGCCATGTCGCCAAAGAAGTCGGCGTCAATCCCCAGGGCATGGGGGATTTCCTTGAGGATCAGCGTCAGGCCGATCGCTGCCAGCATCCCTTTGATGACCGAGGAGGGAAAGTAGTATCCGATGATGCCTGCTTTCAGAAATCCTGCGATCAGCTGCAAGAGTCCCGCGAGGAAAACGGCTGTCAGCAGGGCTTCAAAGCTTCCCAGCGTTTTCAACGCCATGAGGACGATGACCACCAGACCCGCGGCAGGTCCGGAGACGCCAACATGCGAACCGCTGAGGAACCCCACGACGAGTCCGCCGATTATCCCGGCGATGACGCCGGAGAACACGAGGTCCGGCCTCCCGGTGGAGGCCAGACCAATACCCAAACACAGTGGCAGGGCCACCAGAAACACGACCAGGCTTGCCGACAAATCATCCCTGATTCCCCGGAAAGGATTCAATCTTTCGCGCATGTTCTCCCCGACTTAACCCACTGATGCCGTTACT
>DASVOT010000253.1:0-1935 GCA_036383235.1 Chryseosolibacter sp. | reverse complement strand
ATCAACTACGGACTATCGACCATTGACCCTTGACTATGGACCCTGCACGCTCAAAATGGTATAGTCTGCAACAACTTTAATAGATCAATTGAAATTCCGGGAGCAGCATCACCGCCCACAGCAAGTCCTCGACCGCTCCCGCCTCTGGTTTGTCGCCGAGCACGGTCATCGCGAGTTTCATCTCATCGGAATTGGCGTCTCTGCCCAATGCCTGTTTATAGAGATTGGACACGATCGCCTCGCCCGAGCCGTAGTGATCCAGCCACTGTTTCGCCCCGTGCTCCAGCGCCTGGTTAAAGCGCTCGCCGTTGGTCAACTCGAGGGCTTGCAACAGATTGGCCTGTGTGGACCTTGACGTCAGAACATTCTCGCGGTTGGGACGGCCGAGCGCAGTCAGAAATCCGTCATTTTTTACCAGCACGGCCCGCGCATAGGGCACGTTATCTTCATTGCCGGATTCTTTGTAAGGATCGAACACTTTAATCGTGTCAGGGTAGACGGGAAAGACAATTCTGCTGACGGCATCGGCGAATTGTTCCGCTGATAACCGTCGGCGGTGCATTCCCCTGAATACATAGTCTTCCGCGGTAAGGGCATCCTCACCCGGAATTTCAACAGAGCGCGTCTGATAAGCCCGCGATGTGGTTATTTTGTATATCAGATCCTTCAGGTTATTTCCGTTCTCTACAAAGTCGGATGCCAGCCAGTCAAGGAGATCCTGGCTCCAGGGCGGATTGTCCATAAGATCGGCAGGGGCGATGATCCCTCGACCCATGAGTTGTCCCCAGATGCGGTTGACGATGGTGCGATACAGCCTGCCGTTCGCCGGCGCAGTAAGGAACTGCGCAAGCTGCTTCAGTTTTTCGTCCACGCTGACGGTACTGTCAATCGCGCCCAGTTCCGTGAACAGGATTCTTGTGCCGGCCAGCTTGCCCGTCGGAACATCGCACCGGTTTATTTCAAGCGTCGAATCGGCAAAAATATTGGCGAACGCGTAAGCGTCCCTGAGCTTCCAGTCACTGACAAAGCTGTCATGGCAGGAAGCGCATTTCAGGTTGATGCCCAGGAACACCTGTGAAATGTTCTGCGCGGCCTGCATTTCTGTGCGCTGGCTTGCATTAACCGTGCCGCGCCACCTGATCCCTTTGATAAACCCCGCCGATCTTTTGTCAGGGGGGCTGATCAACTGCCGGACAAAAACGTCGTACGGCTTGTTTTCCTTCAGCGATTCGTATAGCCAGTCCGTTATTGCGAATCGGCCGCCGGTAATGTATCCGGTCCCCGTGTAGTCGTTTCGCAGCGCATCGTTCCAGAAAGACAGCCAGTTCTGCGCGTAATCATCATTCCGGGACAGCAGGTCCTTCACCAGCGCCTGCCGCTTGCCGGGGTTGGGATCGACGAGGAAATCATTTACTTCTTCCGGATCCGGCAGCAATCCGATGATATCCAGGTATACCCTGCGCATGTACAGCCGGTCGTCTACAGATTCCGGCCAGCTGATGTCCTTCTTCTGAAAATAAACATCCACTAAACGGTCGATCGGATTGGACAGCCCGGGTTGATCGGGGGGAACGACCGGTTTCCGCGGGGCCAGCTCCGCCAATGGAAACAGGCTCCTCTCCTGTAAACTGTCGGGCCATGGAGCACCCATTTTAATCCACAGCTCGAGTGTGGCAATTTCCGTCTTGCTTAATGTTTTTCCTTTCGGAGGCATGGAGTCTTCATCGTCCCGCGGCAGCTTAAGCCTCCGCAGCATCTCGCTTTTCGCAGGATGTCCCACGCTGAGCACGTCGCCTGACTCCCCGCCCTTGAATACATATTCTTTGGTATCCAGCCGAAGCTTCCCTTTTACTTTTGCAGAGCCGTGGCATTTATAACAATTGTGCGCGAAGATTGAACGCACCTCCAGGTTGAGATCGGCGATCTTTTTCGGAT
>DASVOT010000252.1:0-9594 GCA_036383235.1 Chryseosolibacter sp. | reverse complement strand
TCTTCCAACAGAAATAACGACTCGATCCGGCGATCGAAGCTTCTTACCATCGCATCGGCGCTGCCAATGTAAACTTTATGGTTGCCCGCGTTGTGGAAGTAGTAGATCCGCGAGTGTTCCAGATACTCACCCACGATGGACACCACCTCGATGTTGTCGCTCACCCCCTTCCTGCCAGGACGCAAACTGCACATTCCCCGCACGATCAGCTTGACGGGCACGCCTGCCTGCGACGCGGCATACAGCTCGTCGATAAATTCCTTGTCTTGCAGGGAATTGAGTTTGATGACCACGCCGGCCGGAATTCCCTGTTTGGCGTTTTCCGCCTCACGCCTCACGAGGTTGAGCAACTGAATGCGCATGTCGCGGGGAGACGTGATCAGGTTCCGGTACGTGGTCGGCTGCGAATGGCCGGTGATGACGTTGAAGAATTCCGAAACGTCGTTGGCGTAAATTTCGCGCGTGGTGAGAAGACCTATGTCTACGTATAGCCTTGCCGTGGTCTCATTGTAGTTTCCGCTCGACAGGTGCACGTAACGCGTCACCTTGTCATTCCTGTAGCGGCGGACAATCAGCAACAATTTGGTATGCGTTTTCAGGCTGCTGACGCCGTAAATCACGAAGCACCCGGCTTTCTGAAGCCGCTGCGCTTCCCTGAGATTATTCTCCTCGTCAAAGCGGGCCTTCACCTCGAAAAGCACCGAGACGTGTTTTCCGTTCTCGGCAGCCCTTAATAATGCCGCGGTCACCCTGGATTCGCGGGCCACGCGGTAGATGGTGATCTTGATGGAAAGAACGTACGGATCATCGGCGGCTTTTTCAAGCAATTCGAGCACCGGCTCCATGGAATTGTAGGGGTGGTGCAACAGGATGTCGCGCTCCTGCAACACCTCAAAGAGGTCACGCGTGCCGTGTTCCGGAAAATTCAGGGGCTTGATCGGCTCTGACTGCTGAGCCCTCCGCGCCTTGAACTCCTTGTGGTTAACGATCTGAAGAAGGCCCGTAAAATCCAGCATCCCGGATTTCGGAACGTAGAAGATGTTGTTGTCATCCAGGTCCCACTGTATCTTCAGGATGCGCATCATCCAGGGGTCGGGCTTTTCCATCACCTCCAGGCGCACCACCCTGCCCGATCTCCGCGTTTTTATTTTTCGCTTAAGGTCCTCGAGAAAATTGGATTCAATGTCTTCGCTCTCTTCAAGCGTAAAATCGCCGTTCCGGTTGATCCGGAACAGGTTGATGCTGGCGATCTCCACATTCCGAAACAGATTATGAACATTGTAGCTGATGATGTCTTCTACAGGAACAAAAAGGATCTTGTCTTCGGAAGAAATCTCAAAGAACCGCGGGAGGTTATTGGGCACCTGAATGAAGCTCGCCTTGAACTGGTGCTGGTTGTCTCCCGCATTCCGGGTAACCACCCCGAACAACAGCCTGTTGTTCATCAACACCGGGAAGGTGTGATAGTTGTCAAACACCATCGGCGTCAGCATCGGGTAAATGATGCTGTTGAAGTATTCGTTCACTTTCCGGGTATTTTCGACGGAAAGGTCGGCATACCCTGCGATCATAAAACCATTGCTCTCAAACAATGGCTTTAACTTCTTCACATAATAGTCGTTCTGGTCCTTGTAAAAGCGCTTCGTCTCCGACAACAGCAGCACGCGAAACGGTTCCTCGCGCAAACCATTGTAGTCGAAACGCTCCTTCCCGTAGTCAATGTAGTTGTAGAGGCTTCCCAGGCGGATCGTGCAGAACTCATCGAGGTTGGAAGCGGTGATGGAAAGAAATTTCAGGCGATCAAAGATACTCCGGTCGATGTGCTTGGCCTGATCGAGCACGCGGTAATTGAACTGAAGCCAGCTGAGGTCACGACTGATATAGTTACTCTCTTCAATCTGCTGGGAGATCTTTTCCGGTGACATTACCGCCTCAGTCATTTCGATACATCTTATGGTAAACTACTTAAGTCAAGTGGCAGCAGGCGGGGCGACTTCCGCCTGACATTGGCACCCCTGCCGTTGGCGTCAAATATCGATTCTGGCGTATTTGGCGTTCTTCTCAATGAAATCGCGACGCGGGGCCACCTCGTCTCCCATGAGCATGGAAAACAAATGGTCGGCCTCGGCGGCGGATTCAATGCTGACCTGTTTCAGCGATCTCCTCGCGGGATCCATCGTTGTAGACCATAATTGTTCAGGATTCATTTCCCCCAGACCTTTATAGCGTTGCACGTGCACGGAATCTTCCTTTCCGCCGGCGAGCTCCTTCACGATGGCCGCGCGTTCCTCTTCCATCCAGCAGTAGCGCTCTTCCTTCCCTTTTTTCACCAGGTAGAGGGGAGGCAACGCGATATAGACAAACCCCCGCTCGATCAGGTCTCGCATATACCGGAAGAAGAAGGTGAGGATAAGCGTCCGGATATGGCTTCCGTCAACATCCGCATCCGTCATGATGATAATCTTGTGGTAGCGAAGCTTGTTGAGGTTTAAGGCTTTGTCGTCGTCGAGCGTACCGAAGCTCACGCCCAATGCGGTGATGATATTCTTGATCTCCTCGTTATCGTAGATCTTGTGTTCCTGCGCTTTCTCGACGTTGAGGATCTTTCCCCGCAGGGGAAGGATCGCCTGAAAATTTCTGTCCCTTCCCTGTTTGGCAGAGCCGCCCGCCGAATCGCCCTCGACAAGATACAGTTCACAGATGCCGGGATCGGTGCTCGAGCAGTCGGCCAGTTTGCCGGGAAGCCCGCTTCCGGTGAGGACGTTCTTGCGCTGCACCATCTCGCGCGCCTTCCTGGCCGCATGGCGCGCCTGGGCAGCCAGAATCACCTTATTGACGATCAGCTTTGCCTCCCGCGGATGTTCTTCAAGGTAATTCGTCAGCACTTCACCGACCGACTGGTCCACGATACCCATGACCTCCGAGTTGCCAAGTTTTGTTTTTGTCTGACCCTCAAACTGCGGTTCCGCCACCTTGATCGATATGACCGCCGTCAAGCCCTCCCGAAAATCGTCTCCGCTGATATCGATCTTCAGCTTTTCCAGAAGGCCCGACTTGTCAGCATAGGCTTTCAGCGTCCTGGTGAGGGCGCGCCGGAATCCCGCCACGTGTGTCCCTCCTTCATGGGTGTTGATGTTGTTTACGTAGGAGACAAGATTCTCCGTGTAAGAAGTATTGTAGCTGAGCGCTACCTGCACCGGAACGGAGCCTTTCTCGTTTTCAATGTAGATCGGCTCGGGGATGAGCTTTTCGCGCGTGGCGTCAATGTAATTCACGAACTCGCGCAAGCCTCCCTGCGAAAAAAAAACGTCGGAACGCGGCTCCCCTTTTTCGTCTTTCTCCCTCAGGTCTTTGAGTGTTATCTTAATACCGGGGTTCAGGAACGACAGCTCGCGCAGCCTTGAGGAAACCGTCTCGTAGTTGAATTCCCAGACGAGAAATATCTGCCGGTCCGGTTTGAATTGGATGGTAGTGCCCCGGCGGTCTGAATCGCCGATCACCCGCACGGGAAACTGTGGCACCCCGCGCTGATACTCCTGCTCAAATACTTTTCCTTCCCGGTAGACCGTCGCCTGAAGCACTTCGGAGAGCGCGTTGACGCAGGACACACCTACGCCGTGCAGACCACCTGAAACCTTGTATGTGTTCTTATCGAATTTTCCGCCGGCGTGCAGCACCGTCATGACAACCTCCAGGGCAGAACGTTTTTCTTTTTCGTGCATATCGGTAGGGATACCCCTGCCGTTATCCTCGACGATCACTGAATTGTCCTCGCTGATGGTCACCTGGATGAGGTCGCAATAGCCGCCGAGAGCCTCGTCAATAGAATTGTCCACAACCTCCCAGATCAGATGGTGCAAGCCCTTTACGCCGAGATCGCCGATATACATGGCAGGTCTTTTCCGAACCGCCTCCAAACCTTCCAAGACCTGAATGTTGCTGGCCGAATACCCAGCGGGCACTTTATCTGTAACTTCGCTCATTTTGTGTGATTAGAACCGCCAAAAATACATCTTTTTGCCTCTGAATCAGCATATTTTATGGGAAAAAAGTGAACAATTTCACTGATGAGAAGTGGGTTGATGTCACTGTGTTTTCTGGAGTTTTCACGTCGTGGTTCTCAGGCGTAACGCCGCCATTTGCCCATTAAAAAATAACCACTGTTTCTGGTTCCGGCGCCGGAAACACCCGGCTAAACAATGATAACTTTGCCACGCAAAAAAAGGTTTCAACAAGACTGCTAAATCTGAGCACTAAAGGTGCCGCCAGCCCGCGCAGACTCTAGACGATGGAACCTCCATCGGCGCCGGAGAAGAAAAGCTGACCTGGATCCCATCCGGGAAAACGAAGCGTGGTGTCGCCCTTTGCCGGGTTGAATCAGGGAGAAACGCACTCCCAGCGCCCTGCGGGATGCACGCGAGGAAAGCCCTGTTTTTTCCCGCGGAAAACAGCATTTTTATCCGCGGGCGCAGGATGCAAAAGCGAAGTTTTTTCTGTAAATTTCTATTACTTCAAAAATCAAGGCCATGAAAAAATTAATCATCTCAATGGCTGCTTCCCTTTTGTTATCCATAACTTTAATGGCACAGAGATCAACTGATGAAGACGCTATTAAAGCTGTGATCGAGCGCGAAACAAATGCTTATTTCAAGATCGATTACAACAACTGGGTTGACAGCTGGTCTCATGTTCCTTATGCGTACTGGTCTTTCGCCGACAAGACCGGGATCAATTATTTCGAAGGCTGGAAAGCGATTGAAACGGGCTTCGCCGACTACTTCGTCACTACCAAACCCCTTGCCATCGAAATAGAACGAATCTGGGAAGACCTCCGGATCTACAAAGACGGTGCCTATGCCCGCTTTAAACAAACGGTTATCTCCGACGGAGTGAGAGGTCCCGAGCAAATCGAGATACGCGTGCTCGAGAAGGACAAGAAGGACAAGGAATGGAAGATCGTTCTGGTGGGGGTGCTTAAACAATAATCAATACTGGTGACTTCTTAACATGACCAGGGTGCAGGCTTCCAGGGTTTCCACACCCTGGTCCTGCGCGCGTTTTATGAACTCGTCGTTTTCAGTGCCTGGATTGAAAATGATGCGCTTCGGCTTCAGGCCCAGTATGTAGTCGTAATGCTCCGGCTGCCGATGCGGGCCGATGTACAGCGTAACCGTGTGTACGTCCGCAATGTCGGGCTTTTCAAAAATATCCAGGATCTTTTCTCCAAATACTGCCCCATCTTTTATTCCGACCGGAACAATCTCATGGTTGTATTCCTTTAACATACGGGCCGCCAGGTAGGCGTACCGGCCCGGATTTGTTGTGGCTCCGATAATAACCGTTTTCTTCACCTGTTTCAACTTTTAGTCCAGTTAATCATCAAAATATTAATTAACGAACAAAATAAAATTAACTTCGTTCCAAAATTTAACCGCATGAGATTTTTAGCATTAATCGCGTTGATCATATTCGCGCCTTTGTCAGCTTTCAGCCAGAACAACGATGAGAAGCCCTACCAGTATACGGTCGATCTGACAAAGGTTACTGACGACAAACTGTTTGTGGAGCTCATTCCCCCTTCGCTGAAAGACAAGGAGGTTACGTTCTATTTTCCGAAAATCGTGCCCGGCACCTACGCCATTGCAGACTACGGCAGGTATGTTACTGAATTCAAAGCTTATGACAGGAAGGGCAATGAACTGAATGTTCAAAAAAAAGATGAAAACTCCTGGACAATAAAGAAGGCCAATAAGCTTGCGAAAATCAGCTACCGCGTAGACGACAGCTGGGACACGCGAATGCAGGGACCGGAAATCTTCTGGCCCGCCGGAACCAACATTGAAGCGGACAGGAATTTCGTCCTCAATACCAGCGGTTTCTTCGGCTATTTTCAGGGGATGAAAGAGCCGGACTTTGAACTGCGCATCATCCGCTCAAAGGATTTTTACGGTTCAACGGGCCTGATCCCTGTATCGACCGGGGGTGCGCCGGCAGGGTTCCGGATCGAGAAAGGATCGGACACCGCCGGCAAGGTTGTAGATGTCTACCGGGCCACTGACTATGACCAGCTGGTCGACTCGCCGCTGATGTATGCAAGGCCGGACACGGCTGTCATCCATGTCGCCAACGCAGAGGTGCTCGTGGGCTCCTATTCTCCCAATAAAAAAATTTCAGCGAAAGAGATTGCGGCAAGCATCCGCGAGGTGCTCATGGCACAGAAGGAATTTCTCGGGGGGAAGCTTCCCGTCGACAAATATGCCTTCATCTTCTATTTCACAGACAAGCCGATTCTCAGCTACGGAGCGCTGGAACATTCCTATTCTTCGTTTTATTACATGCCCGAGATGACCATCGACCAGATGAATCAGCAGCTCCGCGACTTCGCCGCACATGAGTTCTTTCACATTGTGACCCCGCTGACGGTGCACTCTGAAGAGATCGGAAATTTTGATTTCAACAATCCGAAAATGTCGCGTCACCTGTGGATGTACGAAGGCGTGACAGAATATTTCGCCGGACTGGTACAGATCCAATACGGTCTCATATCGCTCGACGAGTATATTCAGAGCGTTCGGGAGAAGATGATGACGGCAGACCAGTTCAAGGACGACGTTCCCTTTACAGACATCAGCAGGTACACGCTCGACAAATATCACGACCAGTACTACAACGTCTACCAGAAGGGTGCGCTCATCGGTCTGTGCCTGGATATCAAGCTTCGCAAACTTTCAGGCGGCAAGTCCGGGCTGCGCGATCTTATGCTCAGGCTTTCTCAGAAATACGGCAAGGAAAACGCCTTTCAGGACGACAAGCTTTTCGAGGTGATCACCGCCATGACCTACCCGGAGATCGGCGAATTCTTCGACCGGTATGTGAAAGGAAAAGGCCCCGAAGCCGACTCAGCAAAGAACCGGGTCGAGCCGCTTCCGTTTGAAGAAGTCTTCGATGATGTCGGCATCATCTATGGCGAGGAGCATACCTTCAGGGATTACAGCCTGGGGATTGACAGCCCTGACCTTGGCATTACCCAGGTCGACAGTGTTCAAAAGTTGCAGATTGCTACCACCGCCAACCTGAACGACTTTGGAAAAAAACTGGGCTTTCAGGAAGGCGATGTCCTTTTAAAGATCAACGGCGAAGAAATTCCCCCGCTGGGCAGTCCTGACTTCGGCCCTTTTATCCAAAGGCAGTTGCTCACGCTGGAGGAAGGGAAAGAACTTTCCTACACCGTCCTCCGCAAGGATTCGAATGGTGACCGGAAAGAAACGATACTCACCGCCCCTGTCGAGAAAGTCGAAATCACCCAACGCCATGTCCTTGCACCCAACCCCCAGGCTACTCCAGAGCAGCTCGCCCTGCGCAAGGCCTGGCTTGGCCGCTAGGGGGGAAAAAGGTATAGGGGTATAGAGGTATAAGGTATAAGGAGCACACCGAAAGGACACGGCTACGCCCTATACCCTATACCTTTATACCCTATACCTCTGTTTCCTCTAGCGGACGTTGAATTCCTTCTTCATCTTCCGTTTGAGAAGCTTGTTGGCTTTCCGGTCTTTTTTGAATCGCTCCTGTTGAGGATCCCATTCCAGCGGGCGCTGGAGGGCGTACGCGATGTTGCCGATGTTACAGACGGTTGCCGTGCGATGACCGACCTCAACATCGCAGACCGGTGGCTTCCGGCTCCTGATCGCATCCAGAAAGTCCTGGTAATGATTGGTACTCACATAAATCTTGTAGTCACTCTGGTTGAAAACTTTATCTTTTAAAGTTTCGGGCGTTGTGCGCAATTCCCCACGCTGCACGAATACTTCACCTTCCGTGCCGAAGAAGTGGCAATAGTTTTTGCCGACGGGCTGGTGGATCATCTCGATACCGTTTGCGTACTGGTAGATAAGCCCCTCTTTCCTTTCGCCACCCGGAGGGATCACTTTAACGGGGCCGCTACTGTCCATGCCAAGTCCCCACTGCGCGATGTCGAACATATGCGCGCCCCAATCGGTCATTCCTCCTCCTCCGAATTCCTTATAGTCGCGCCACTTCGCCCAGAAGGTGGCGTCGAGCCCGGGCGCGAGAAAATTGTGATACGGGCGGTCGACGACGTTGGGTCCCATCCACAGGTCCCAGTTCAGACCTTGGGGAGTCGGCTCGCCCTGAAGATCCCAATCCTTCGGCGGTCCGCCTACGCTCACCACTACCTTTTTTATCTCCCCGATGGCGCCGCTGCGGACAAGTTGCACGGCCTGGGTGAATTCTTTCCAGGAGCGCTGCATGCTGCCTGTCTGGAAAACTCTGTTGTATTTTCTCGTCGCATCGACCATCGCTCGCCCCTCCCTTACCGTCAGGGACAGTGGTTTTTCACAATAGATATCCTTGCCCGCTTCCGCCGCGCGAACGGCGATGGGAGCATGCCAGTGATCCGGCGTGGCAATGACGACGGCGTCAACATCCTTGCGCGCAAGGAGTTCGCGAAAATCGACATAGGCCGACGTACCCTTAAAATCCGCCTGCCCGTTCTTCTCGGCGTAGATCTGCTTGTTCATGTCGACGAATTTGTCAAGCTTCGCCGCGTAGACGTCGCAGCCCGCGAGAATCTGCGTTCCCGACAGATCTCCGAAACGCCGGTGCAACCCTCCGCTTTGCTTTCCGCAGCCAATGAAACCCATTGTAACCCGGTCACTGGGCGCAACGAAGCCGCTGCCCCCCAGCACCGCCCGGGGCACAATAAAAAACGAAGAGACAGCCGCAGCTCCTTTTATGAAGTTTCGCCTGTTGATTTTCTTTAAAGAGCTCATAAGAGTGAATTGGTCTAAATGGAATGAACGATCGCTTAATAAATAAAGCAACTGCCGGTGTTATTTCAAAGGTGAGGTTTTGTTTTTTGACGAGCGGGGAAGCCGCGGCAGAGAACCGTTCATCTTTCTCCATTTTTGCCCGTAAGCTGCCTGGAGGAAGCAGCAACTGCAAAGGGCGATTAAAATTTGGTTGCAGTCGTACGCTTGCCACCAATATCCGGGTTGCGATGGAGCCTAATTTTCAGAAGCCAGCCGCACGCGGATCGAACCTTCGCCCTGTGGGAAAAGGTATGCCGGCATTCGTATCTCAATGCGCTTAAGGTTTTCTATTTTCCTGTCGAGCGCCAGTGGCGGCGGGTCGAGCGAGATTACGGAGACCGATAACTCCGGGTGATTCAGGTTCTCAAGCCTGAGTTGCTTTCCGTTCTGTCTTAAAATGGCGCCTCCCTTCACGATCTCCACGTCCGCGGCGGTGATCAGTTGCCAGGTGATGTTCCGCGTGGAGTCGCTTACCTGAAAGTTGTCTTCGACGAGAAGCGAATGATCATTTTCCTTTAAGAACCGGCGTGTTGCCGACTTCATTTTCCCTCCGAATACTTTCGACAGATCAAAGGTGGCTTCAGGATGTTCGCCGTCCTTGAAGTCAGTAAGGGAAGCAAATCCATTGTTAACGAACAACGCGTCGTTTACGGTGAGGGTGCTGTGGCCGAAGTTGTTTTTTGTAAGCAACGTCCAGCGCTGACACGTCTGGCAATTTCCCCAGAGGTCAAAACCCGTCTGCTCAATCTCATTGTAAGACTGGTTT